>CAJXIC010000252.1 GCA_913054385.1 uncultured Pseudomonadota bacterium | reverse complement strand
GGCCAACTGGTGCGGGGGCGCGCCTCCTAGCTCGCACAGCGACTTCCGGGCGGAGCGAGTGCCGGGGCTCGCACCGCGGTAGAGTGAAGCCTACGCGCCAGGAGGGCCACGCATGCTCGATACCGTGATTCGCGGGGGAACCCTGATTGATGGCAGTGGTGCCGAACGCCGGGAAGCCGACGTCGGCATTCGCGACGGCCGCATCGAAGCCGTCGGCGAGATCTCCGAGGCGGCCCGCGCTGAAATCGACGCTGGCGGGCACATCGTGGCTCCCGGTTTCGTCGACATCCACACCCATTACGACGCCCAGGCTTTCTGGGATTCGATGCTGAGCCCGAGTCCGTTCCACGGCGTCACCACGGTGGTCGGCGGCAACTGCGGCTTCAGCATCGCTCCCCTCGCCCCCGGTGCGGGCGAATACCTGATGAAGATGCTGTCGCGCGTCGAGGGGATGCCCCTCGAGAGCCTGCGCGAAGGCGTCCCCTGGGATTGGACTTCCTTCTCCGAATACCTCGACCGTCTCGAGGGAAAGCTGGCGGTGAACGCCGGCTTCATGGTGGGGCATTCGGCGCTGCGGCGTTCGGTGATGGGCGAGGCCGCGAGCGGCGGCGCAGCCAGCACCGAGGACGTGGCCGCGATGCAGGCGTTGCTCGCCGAGTCGCTCGCCGGGGGGGGGCTTGGCTTTTCGTCTTCGTGGGCGCGCACCCACAACGACGGCGCCGGAAAGCCCGTGCCCTCGCGTGCCGCCGATCGCGACGAAATTCTGGCGCTGTGCCGCACCACCGGCGAGTTCCCGGGCACCAGCCTCGAGTTCATCCCGACCATCGGCCCCTTCGCCGAGGAGCATTGCGAGATCATGGCCGAGATGTCGCTGGCCGCGGGGCGAGCGCTCAACTGGAACGTGCTCGTCGCCCAGACGATGGGGCGCGAAATCTGGGAGGGACAGCTCGCCGCCTCGGACTACGCCACCGAACGCGGGGCGCGGGTGCTCGCGCTGACGCCGCCACTGGTGATGGAAGTGCGGCTGAACTTCGTGAGCGGCTTCGTGCTCGACGCCTTTCCGGGCTGGGCCGACCTCTTCGGCCTGCCGCTGGACGAACGCAAGAAACGCCTCGCCGACCCCTCGGAGCGCGAGCGCCTCGACGCCTCGGCAAATTCCGAGGAGGCGGGCGTTTTTCGCGCCCTGGCGCAGTGGGAGAACATCTCCATCGCGGAAACCTTCAGCGAGAGCACGAAGCGCTTCGAAGGGCGCCGCATCGGCGAGATTGCCAAGGAGACCGGAAAGAAACCCTTCGACGCCATGCTCGACATCGTGCTCGAAGACGATCTGCGCACTTCGCTGCAGCCGGCTTCCTACGGGCACGATGACGAGAGTTGGAAGATTCGCGAAGAAATCTGGCGCGACCCGCGCAGCGTGATCGGCGCCTCGGATGCTGGCGCTCATCTCGACATGATCAACACCTTCGTCTACACGACGGCGCTGCTCGAGGCCGTTCGCGAGCGCGGGCTGCTCTCGCTCGAAGAAGCGGTGCACCAACTGACGCAGGTCCCGGCGGAGCTCTACGGCTTGCACGAGCGGGGTCGTCTGGCCGAGGGGTTCTGCGCCGACGTCACCATCTTCGACGCGGATCGCGTGGCCCCGACACCGCTCTACACCCGGCACGACCTGCCGGCGGGGGCCTCCCGCCTCTACGCCGACGCTATCGGGGTGGAAAATGTCCTGGTGAACGGCTGCGAGATCGTGCGCGGCGGCGAGGCCACCGGCGCATCGCCTGGGACGATCCTGCGCTCGGGGCGAGACACCGAAACCGTCGGGATCCCAGGACGCGCCAGCACCTGATCGGCGGGTTCCCCGCACTTTCGCTTCGCGAGGTTCCACCGCATGGCCATCGACATCGAGCTCCCCTCGTATTCGCCGTCGATGGAGGAAGCCGACCTGATCGGCTGGCTGGTTGCCCCCGGCGACTATGTAAACGAGGGGGATCCGATCGCCGAGATCGAAACCGACAAGGCCACCGGCGAACTCGAAGCGCCGGCCTCGGGAACGCTGATCGAAATTTGCGTGCCCGAGGGCACCACGGGCGTCAAGGTGGGAACGGTGGTGGCGCGCCTGGAGGGCGCGGCGGCTTCTGCGACCGCGGCGAGCTTCGAAGCGGAACCCGTACAGCCGGCTCGCGAAGCCGAGCCCGCCGAAACCGAGCCTCCGATCGAAGTAGTGGTCGAGAAGGTCCGGGCGGAATCCGCAGGGCCCGCGCCGACGGCCCTGGCACGCCGCCGTGCCGCCCAGACCGGCGTTTCCCTCGAGGCCGTATCGGGAAGCGGATCGCACGGTCGCATCACGCGGGCCGACGTCGAAGCCGCGGCGCGGCCGCGTGCCGGCACGGCGCTGGCCGTCTTGGACGTCGAGTGCGCCGTCGTCGAAGCCCTCGCGGTCTGCGAACACGCCACCACCGCCGAACCCGACCTCGCCATCGACCTCGGCATCTTCGCCCTGCGCGCAGCGGTCCTGGCCCTGGTCGAGGTGCCCGAAGTACGCGCGGGCGCTGCACCCGGCGCAGAGCCAGTGATCGAAGTCCACGCACCGGGGGGCACCCCGGTCGCACTCAGCGGAGTCGAGCACATGAGTCTGGCGGTACTCGCCCGCGAGCGACTCGCGGGCGGCGATGCCGCAGCGGGGCTAGCGGACCTGGCGCTCTACGATTTCGGCGCCCGGGGGATCCACCGGGTCGAAATGCCGCCTCCGGCGAGCGTCCCCCTGGCTCTCGGCTGCGGCGCCGCGCGCGCCGAGGCGACGGCGACCTTCACCCTCTGCTTCGATCCAGCGCGCGTCGACGTCGACGGGGCCACGCGCTTCCTCGCCGCCTTCGCCCGGCGCATCTCCGAACCGCTCGAGATGCTGCTCTAGGACCGAAACGGGGACGGGTTTTCTTTTTTTCCTTTTGTCTTTTTCGGGTATCGAGGTCACATCGGCTGTCAATGCGCCCGAAAAAGACAAAAGGAAAAAAAGAAAACCCGTCCCCGTTTTTCGCCGTCCCTGCTTCCGCGTTCCGTTAGTCGTCTTCGTAGTTTTCTTGCGAACCGACGAAGACCGCCCAAAGAGAGAGGATCACGAGGACCGCGAGGCTGGTCTGCAGGGCGACGAAGCCCACGACCTTGACGATCGCGAACTCGGGCCCGCCGAAGCGCACCAGCCAACCCGCGCCCTCGTCTACCAGCGCGGCGACAAAGGGCGTCGTGATCAGCGCGATCTTGGTGCCGGTGCGAAAGGGACAGAAGAGCACCAGGTGGGTCAACACCAGCAACAACATTCCCACCGCAAAGAGGTGGAAGTGCGAGACCTCGAGCAACCCCTCGTAACTTCGCGGCGGGAGATACTTCTCCGGGTTGCCGAGGTAGTAGGCCACCACCGAGGCCGGTTTCAGACTCATCTTCTGGAAGTAGAGCAGCGTGTTGGTGACCCACAAGAGCGCCACGTAGACGCTGTAGAGCACCACGATCATCTGCAAGAGCCTATTGCGGCTCCACTCGCCGGTGACGATGAATCTCATGACTGGCGCTACTTCTCCTTTGCTGCGGGCTGGAGCAGGACCTGGTAGATCGCGAGGAAGCGGCGCACGCTCGCGACGGCCGCCTGGGCAGAGAGCGTAGCGCCCGAAACGCCGTGGATGTCCCGTCCGACCCGCAGGTCGTCTTCGCCGGACGCCCCCACGAACTGCCGAAACCAGTGGCCGGCGGGGAGATAGTCGAGCGGCTCGTGGAAGGCGAGCACTCGGGTCGCGATCACCGAGCCCCGCGGCGAGAGCACGATCAGTAACGCCTCGGGCTGCGTTCGCACGCGGTGAACGTCGATCTGCGCGTAGCCGACGACCTCACCGCCCTGCCACCCCACGAAGACCGTGGTCAACTCGCCCTCGTAGTCCGATCGGGACTGCTTCTCGATCGCCTGCTTCTGGCTGGGCTTCAGGAAGAAGACCCGCTCCTCGACCCGGTCGGCGCC
>CAJXIC010000251.1 GCA_913054385.1 uncultured Pseudomonadota bacterium | reverse complement strand
GCCTGGATCGCAGGTCCCGGCCTCTATCGTCTGATCGCCGGGAAGCCCGCCGTCGCCTGGGAGGTCCACACGAACGCGCGCCCCACGGCCCTGCTCGAGCGCTGGCCACGCGCGGTGGTGACGGCCCCGGGCGCCGCGCGCATCACGCTCTGCGATGCCTCCGCCCCCGTCGACCTCCTCACCTTCACCGATCCCGCAGCCATCGAGGCGTACGCCGCCCGGCGCACCTTCTCCCTCGACTCGCTGGGCCTGCGGCCGACGACCGGAGACTGGCGTGTGACCGTGCGCGCGGCGCAGGACATCGCCGCGCGCCAACTCGGACCCGGCCCCGAGGCGGCCGCGGCCTTCGGGAGGGACCCGCTCGAGATCCTGCGAGCAGCGCACCGAGTGGCCGAACTCGACCTCGAAGCGGCCGCCGACCTACGGGAACTGCTCGAGGCCGCGGCCCCCGCCCTGGATTCGAGTCCCGCCTTCGAGGTTCGTGTCCAACTGCGTGCGCTGCTTGGGCTTTCATCCCCGCTCCGCGGCATTTCCCTGCTGCGCGAAATCGGCGCCGAGGCGCTCTGGCTGCCCAACGCCCAGGCAGCGGCGGGCGCCTGGATCGAGAAGCTGCCCCCCCACGAGGCGCTTCGCTTCGCCGCCTGGCTGCGCGGTACCCCGGCCGAATCGATCCTCTCTCGCCTGCGTTTCGGTCGGGACTTCCGGCTTTCGGTGCAGCGCCTGCTGCGCGACCATCCCCTCGAAAGCCTCGTAGCGGCGCCAAGCATTCGCTTGCCGCGCGGCTTCGACCTCGCTCATCTCGAGGCTCTCTCGACACTCCGCCAGGCGGAAATCGAATCGAAGGAATCCGCTTCCCTCGCGGAGCGAGAGGCTTTCGAGTCTGCGACGAGGCAACTGCGGGAGGCATTGCGCCAACGCGACGAACCCGGAATCGAGCTCGCACTCGACGGCGCGGCGGTGATGCATCAACTCGCCTGCGGCCCCGGGCCCGAAGTGGGCCGCGCCCTGCGCTTTCTCGAGCGCTGCGTGCGCGACGACCCGACCTGCAACGAGGCCGCCACCCTGGGCGACCGCCTCGCGCGCTGGGCTCGGGAACAGGCCGAGTGATGGGCCGTCCCGCCGGGCCGCCCGTGTGCCGGAATGCCTGATCTCCAGGCACTCTTCGATGCCGCGCGCAGTGCCTGCAACGCCGGCACCTGGTCACGGGGCGTCGAGGCCGCGCGAGCCGATGCCATCGCGGTCGAACACGAAGGCGACGGCGAAATCGTGGCCCTGGTGGGAGAATCCGGATCGCTCGTTCCCTTTCGCGTCACGCTCTATCCCGACGACGCAGACTGGGAGTGCAACTGCCCCGACGCGGCCCCGATCTGCCACCACGTCGCGGCGGCGGCCATCGCCATTCGCCGGGCCCACCGTGAGGGCCGCGACCTCCCCTCGAGAGAAAGCCTCGGCGGCCGCATCCGCTACGAATTCTTCCGCGTCGAACGGGGTCTCGAACTCCAGCGCTCCGTAGTCACCCGCAGCGCCGAGCGCCGCCTCGAAACCACGCTCGTCGCGATCGCCTCTGGCCGCGTCGGCGGACCTGATTTCGTGGCCTCGCCTGCGGACCTGGACGTCGAACACGCGCTGGGCTCGCGCTACCGCGGCCGCGTTCTCCCCGAGACCATGAAGAAGCTCTTCGAACCACTCTCGCGCTGCCCAGATGTGCGCCTCGACGACGTCCCCGTCCGCGTCTCGACCGAAGCGCTGGGGCTCACGGCCATTCTCGAAGATGCCCCCGAAGGCTTCCTGCTGCGCGTGGCCCGGGACGAGAGCATTGCGGAAGCCTTCGACAACGGCGCTGCCCTGCGCGGCAATACGCTGCATCCGCTGCTTCGCGGGCGCCTCAGCGGCCGCGAACTCGAAGAACTTCCCCGCGGCCGCCACTACACCAACGACGCCGTGATCGAACTCGTCACCGAGGTGCTCCCGGATCTTCGCCAACGCCTCCCCGTGGAAATCCGTACGCGGCGACTTCCCTCCCAGATCGAGGCGATGCCCCCGCGAATCGAAGTAAAGGTCGAGAGGCGCGGCGACCGGCTGGAAGTTATCCCCACGCTGGTCTACGGGCAGCCTGCGATCGCGCGCATCGATGGCGACCGACTCGTGCCCCTCGGTGACCGACTGCCGATCCGGGATCGCGAAGCCGAGCGCCGCTGCCGCCAGGGCCTGCGCGAAGACCTCGGTCTCGAACCCGGGCGCCGCGCAAGTTACGAGGCCAGTGAGGCGATCACGGTTTCGCAGCGTCTCGAAGGCATGGCAATCAAGGGCGATGCCCACCGCAGCTTCTACCGCACCGACCCGCTCGAGCCCCAACTGAAGGTGAGCGACACAAGCTTCGAGATCGCCTTTGGCGGAGATGACGGCGGGGAGCGCGTCCCGGCGCAGCGTGTGCTGTCCGCCTGGCGCGAGGGAGAGCGCCTGGTGCCGCTCGCGACCGGCGGCTTTGCACCGCTCCCCCTCGACTGGCTCGGGCGTCACGGCGACCGCATCGCCCGCATCCTCGCGGCCCGCGGTGAGCGGGGGGGGACGGCGATCCCTCCCCTGGCCCAACCCGAACTCGTGCGCCTCTGCGACGACCTCGGCGTTCAGCGGCCCGCTTTTCTCGATGCCCTGGCGCCTCTCGTCGACGGCTTCGAAGGGTTGCCGCCCGCCCCGCTGCCCGAGGGGCTCCAGACCGAACTGCGAAACTACCAGGCGCGCGGCGTCGACTGGCTCTGCTTTTTGCGCGACGCCGGACTCGGCGGCCTGTTGGCCGATGACATGGGCCTCGGCAAGACCCTCCAGGCGCTCTGCAGTCTGCGCGGCCGCTGCCTCGTGGTGGCACCCACCAGCGTACTGCCGACCTGGCAGAACGAGATCGCTCGTCACCGCCCGGATCTCGATACCTGCCTCTACCACGGCAGCGCACGCCGCCTCGATCCGGATGCCGACATCACGCTCACCAGTTACGCGCTACTGCGCCTCGACGCGGAAACGCTCGCCGAAGTGGCCTGGGACGCGGTGGTCCTGGACGAAGCTCAGGCGATCAAGAACCCCGATAGTCAGGCCGCCGCCGCCGCGCGTTCGCTCAACGCCGGGTTTCGCCTCGCCCTCACCGGCACGCCCGTCGAGAACCGTCTCGACGACCTCTGGAGCCAGTTCGCCTTCCTCACGCCGGGGTTGCTCGGAACCCGGCGCGAGTTCCGCGACCGCAGCGCGCTCCCGATCGCTGACGGCGATGCCATCGCCCTGGCCGACCTGCATCAGCAACTGCGTCCCTTCCTGCTGCGCCGACTCAAGCGAGAGGTCGCGCCCGAACTCCCGCCGCGCATCGAAGTGATCGAATACATCGACCTCGAGCCCCCCGAGCGCGAGCTCTACGACAGCTTGCTGGCCGCGACGCGCAGCGATGTCGTCGAACAACTCGCCAAGGGCGGGAGTGTGCTCGCGGCCCTCGAAGCGCTCTTGCGCCTGCGACAAGCCGCCTGCTGTGGCGACCTGGTCCCCGGTCAACAATTCGAGACCTCCTCGAAGATCGAGGTGCTGAGCGAGAAGGCCTACGAAATCGCTGCCGAAGGCCAGAAGGCCCTGATCTTCTCGCAGTGGACGAGCCTTCTGGACCGCATCGAGCCGGCGCTCACGCGGCGCGAGTTGGCCTTCACACGACTCGACGGCTCGACCCGCGATCGCGGTGCCGTCGTCGACGCATTCCAGTCCGAGACCGGGCCGCCCTTCCTCCTGATCTCGCTTCGGGCCGGTGGCACCGGCCTCAACCTGACGGCCGCCGACCACGTCTTCCTGGTGGATCCCTGGTGGAACCCGGCCGTCGAGGATCAGGCCGCTGATCGCGCCCACCGGATCGGACAGGACCACCCGGTCATGATCCACCGACTCGTGGCCCGCAAGACCGTCGAGGAAGGGATCACCGCGGGCGAGGCCTATATCAGCGGCAAGGCCGGCGAGCGTTTCTGCGTGCGC
>CAJXIC010000250.1 GCA_913054385.1 uncultured Pseudomonadota bacterium | reverse complement strand
CTCGATTTCGACTTCCTCCACTCCGCCGACGCGGTGCGCTTGATCGCCCTCGCGGTCGAGGCCGACGCGATCAGCCTCGCGCCCTTTTCCCTCACGGCGGGCGACGACCGCGAAGAGGGCATTCCGGCAGCACGCAACCTGCTGGCGCGAGTGCTCGAATTGGGGAGCAAGGGCGTCGCGATCCAGCGCTACAAGGGTCTGGGCGAGATGAACGACGATCAACTGGCGGAGACGACGATGGATCCAGCCTCTCGGACGCTGCTGCAGGTGCGCGTCGAGGACACCGAGGCGGCCAACGAGGTCTTTATCCGGCTGATGGGCGAAGACGTCGAGTCGAGGAAGCGATTCATCGAATCCAACGCCCTCAACGTCGAGAACCTGGACGTCTAGCGGGCTTTTCATGGCAGACAAATCCATCGAAGAGCCGGACGATCCGGGCAGCCCGCCGCCGGGCGAAACGTACCAGCCCATCAACATCCAGGACGAGGTCGAGAGTTCTTTTCTCGCCTACTCGATGTCGGTGCTTCTCAGCCGCGCGCTGCCCGACGTGCGCGACGGCCTGAAACCGGTTCACCGCCGCATCCTGTACGCGATGCAGCAGGACGGACTGCTCTCGAATCGCCCCACCGTGAAGTCCGTCGCGGTCGTGGGCGAAGTGATGAAGCACTACCACCCGCATGGTGACTCCGCGATCTACGACGCCATGGTTCGGATGGAGCAGTGGTTCTCGCTCCGCTACCCGCTGGTGCACGGCCAGGGAAATTTCGGTTCGATCGACGGAGATTCGGCGGCGGCGCCCCGTTATACCGAGGCGAGGCTGAACCCGCTCGCTGAGGAAACGCTGCGGGACATCGACAGGGACACGGTCGATTTCACGCCGAATTTCGACGGCAAGCGCGACGAGCCCACGGTGCTTCCCACCCGCTTTCCGAATCTTCTCGCCAACGGTTCTTCGGGGATTGCTGTCGGGATGGCGACGAATATCCCGCCCCACAACCTGCGCGAACTCTGCGATGCGTTGATTCTCGAAGCGCGCAACCCCGATACCACGGTGGATGAGTTTCTCGAGGTGATGCCAGGCCCCGATTTCCCCACCGGTGCGCTGCTGTGTGGGACCGAGGGCATTCGCAGCTACTACCAGACGGGCAGAGGTCACCTCACGCTGCGGGCCCGTGCAGAGATTGAAGAGGGAAAGCGCAACTCACGCATCGTTGTCACCGAAATTCCCTACATGGTGAACAAGTCGTCGATGCTCGAACGGATCGCCGAGTTGGTTCGTGACGGGCGCATTGCCGGTGTCCGCGATCTGCGCGACGAGTCGAATCGCCAGGGCATGCGAATCGTGATCGAGATCCGCGCCGGTGCGCCGGAAGAAGTGACCCTCAACCAGCTCTACAAGTTGACTCCGCTGCAGTCGACCTTCGGAGTGAATCTGCTGGCGCTGGCGAACGGTCGACCCCAGACGCTCTCGCTAAAGGCGTGCCTCCGGCACTTCCTCGACTTCCGCAGAGAAGTCGTGATTCGTCGCACCACTCACGACCTGCGTCAGGCGCGCTCCCGAGCGCACATCCTCGAGGGCTTCGAAATCGCTCTCGACAACCTCGACGCGATCATCGTGCTGATCCGCGCGGCGGATACCGGCGCCATGGCACGGGCCCAGTTGATGGAGACCTTCGAGTTCTCCGAACGTCAGGCCCAGGCGATTCTCGACATGCGTCTGCGCGCCCTCACGGGCATGGAGCGCAAACGGGTGCTCGACGAACTCGCGGAGATCCGCGCGAAGATCGCCGATCTCGAGGATCTGCTCGCGAACGACCCGCGAATCCTCGAGGTTGTGCTCGACGAGATCCACGAAGTTCGCGAGAAGTTTGGCGACGAGCGTCGCACTGAAATTAGTGGCCCTGTCGTGGGCATCTCGAACGAAGACCTGATCGTCGAAGAGGACATGGTCGTCACGCTCTCGCACCGCGGCTACATCAAGCGCAACCCGATCACCCAGTACCGCGCACAGCGCCGGGGCGGCAAGGGCGTGAAGGGCATGGAGGCGCGCGAAGAGGATTTCGTGCGGCATCTCTATGTGGCGTCGACCCACGCCTACCTGCTCTTCTTTACCAACCGGGGCCGCGTCCATTGGCTGAAGGTTCACGAGCTGCCACAGCTCGGCCGCGCTGCACGCGGAAAGGCGCTGGTCAACGTGCTGCAGTTGGCCGATGGCGAGACGGTCCAGACGATGCTTCCGGTCCGCAGCTTCGACGGCGTCGAAGCGGACTCCGTGCTCTTCTGCACACGGCGCGGTGTGGTGAAGAAGACCGCGCTCTCGGCGTTTGCGAACCCGCGCCGGGGCGGGATCATTGCCATCGGCCTGGCAGACGATGACGAATTGATCTCGGTCGGGCGAACCGGTGGCCAGAACGAGGTCATCATCGCCACCCGCAAGGGAAAGTCGATCCGCTTCCCCGAGGGCCAGGTCCGTGCCATGGGGAGGAGTGCCGCGGGTGTTCGCGGGGTCGGCCTTGGTGGTGATGATCAGGTGGTCGGGATGGAGATCCTCTCGCCCGGGGCGACGATTCTGACAGCCACCGCGCGCGGCTACGGGAAGCGAACTCCGCTCGAGGCGTATCGCATCCAGAAGCGCGGTGGGCAGGGCATCATCACGATCCGCACCAACGAGCGAAATGGCGAAGTCGTCGGCGTGAGCCAGGTTGTGGACGACGACGAATTGATGCTGGTCACCAACGGCGGGAAGGTGCTTCGCTGTCGGGTGGATACGATTTCTACCATGGGTCGTGCGACCCAGGGTGTTCGCATCATGAAACTCGGCGCCGGTGAAGAGTTGGTGGCGGTCGCGCGCTTTGCAGAAGGCGACGTCGCCAGCAATAACTGAGTCGCGCGCGTCGGCGGCGCTCGCATGGACGATATGAAACGATCCCGCTCGCGAGCACTTCTGCGACGCGCGAAACGCGTGATTCCCGGCGGCGTCAACAGTCCGGTGCGGGCGTATGACGCGGTGGGAGGGTCGCCTCCCTTTATCGTGCGGGGACGTGGCGCTCGAATCCATGATGCCGACGGCAACGAGTTCATCGACTACGTCGGATCCTGGGGTCCGCTGATTCTCGGCCACGCGCACCCAGCGGTGCGGCGGGCGGTGGCCTCCGCATTGCGGCGCGGGACCAGTTTTGGGGCTCCCACGGAGGGCGAAATCGAACTCGCCGAGCGCATTGTCTCGGCGCTGCCCTCGGTGGAAAAGCTGCGCCTGGTCAATTCGGGCACCGAGGCTGTGATGAGCGCGATCCGCCTCGCGCGCGCCGTGACCGGGCGCCGGCGCGTGCTGAAATTCGAGGGCTGCTACCACGGCCACTCCGACGGGCTGCTGGTGGGGGCCGGAAGCGGCTTGGCGACACTCGGTATTCCCGGCTCCCCCGGCGTCCCCGAGGAGATGACCCGCCTCACGTTGCAGGTGCCCTACAACGACCTCGAAGCGACGCGCCGGGCCTTGCGTCGCTGGGGCCGCGACACGGCCTGCGTGATCGTCGAACCGGTCGCCGGGAACATGGGCCTCGTCGAGCCTCAGCCGGGGTTTCTGGAGGGTCTGCGCGCGCTCTGCGATGAAAGCGGCGCGCTCTTGATCTTCGACGAGGTCATCACCGGGTTCCGCGTAGGCTGGGACGGCGCCCAGGGCTACTACGGAGTGCGGCCGGATCTCACCTGCCTGGGGAAGGTGGTGGGCGGCGGTCTGCCGCTTGCGGCCTACGGGGGTCGCCGCGTGCTGATGAATGAAATCGCGCCCGAGGGCGAGGTCTACCAGGCCGGCACCCTCTCCGGCAATCCGCTGGCAGTGGCCGCGGGGCTGGCGACCCTTGGCGAACTCGAACGCCCGGGCGTCTACGAAAAGCTTGCCGCGCTGTCGAGTCGGCTGGTGACGGGCCTTGGCGAACGCGCCGAGGCCGCCGGGGTCGACTCCCACGCGTGGGCCCTCGGCGGGGTCTTCGGTTTTGCCTTCCACCCGGGA
>CAJXIC010000249.1 GCA_913054385.1 uncultured Pseudomonadota bacterium | reverse complement strand
AGAGCATGAAACAGTTCGGGAAGCCCGCGGTCGTGACACCGAGGTAGGCGTGCGACCCATCGCGCCAGGCGTCTTCGAGCGATTGCCCCCCGCGGCCCCGCACGTCGATCACCGACAGGAATCGCGTCGCCTGGAAGCCAGTGGCGACGATCAGCACGTCGACTTCGCGCTCGACCCCATCGGCGGTTCGAAGGCCGTGCTCGGTGACGCGCTCGATGGTCTCGGTGACGAGCTCGAGATTGGGCCGATTGAAGGAGGCGTAGAAGTCGTTCGAGAGCAGCGGCCGCTTGCAACCGAAGGGGTGCTGCGGGCGCAGCTTGTGACGCACCTCGGGATCTTCGACCACCTCGATGGCCTCGAGGACCGAGGCCTCGATTTCGGCCACCGCCGCGGGATCGGAAAAGGTCATTCCCGCGTCGACCCGGTCGAAGATCAGCTGGCGCAGCGCCGCCACGGCGGCGGGATCGCCTCGGAGTCTTTCGAGATCCTCGGCGGAGAGCGGGTCGTCTTCTTTCGGCATCACCCAGTTGGCGGTGCGCTGGAAGAGGTGGACCCTGGCTGCGCGCTTCGCGATCTTGGGGACGATCTGCACCGCGCTGGCGGCGCTTCCGATCACCCCGACGCGGAGGCCCGAGAGATCCGTTTCGGCGTCCCATTCCGCGGAGTGGATCACTTCGCCCCGGAACCCGGCGAGGCCGTCGATCTCGGGCCAGACGAGCTCGTTGAACATGCCGATGGCACCGACCACGACTTCAGCCTCGATGCGTTCGCCCGAGGCGAGAGAAACCCGCCAGAGAGAACGCGCCTCGTCCCACGCCGCCCCGGTCACCTCGGCCCCGAAACGACAGTGGGGCAGGACGCCGTACTTCTCCGCGCAACCCTGCATGTAGGCGAGGATCTCGGGTTGCGGCGCGTAGGGGCGCGACCAGTCGGCCTTCACTTCGAACGAGAAGGAATAGAGCAGCGCCGGCAGATCACAGGCACAGCCCGGGTAGGTGTTGCGTGCCCAGGTCCCCCCGACCCGGTCGCCGCGTTCGAGCACGACGAAATCCTCGAAGCCCGCCTGGCGCAGCCGGATCGCCATACACAGCCCACCTGGCCCGGCACCGATGATCGCGACGCGGAGTCGGCGGGTAAAAGCGCGAGGAGACGTCATGGGGCTTGCTTGGGAGCCCACCGGGAGTGGGCTTCGTCCGGTCGGGGTCGCGGGTCCATCCTAGCCTTGGTCGCGCAGGCGGCGCCGCGCCTCGCGCTCCATGCGAAAGTTCTTCCACGCGAAGCGCAGGATCCCCACCGGGTTTTCGCGCGCTTTACGCAGGAATAGCCGACGCATGTGAGGCATCGCATCGTAGAGGCCCTCGCGCTGGCCGTGACCGTTGTGCATACCGAGTTTCGGCACATCGACGACGTCGAGGGGCACCTCGAGGCGCAGCGTTTCGGCCCTGGGAAGGAGGCACTCGACCTCGTTGCAGGCCTGATAGCGGACCTCGACTTCGACCGACGCCGTTTCCGTGTCCAGGGGGCGCGTCTCACTGGCAAGGCGCCCGTCGGCGTGGAAGGGAACGACGATTTCGAAGCGCCCCTCCCACGTCTCGAGGTCCACCCCAAGCCCCTCGTGCCGCAGCGTTTTGGTGGCGGGCAGAATCGGATCTGCGGTGACGAAACCCGGCGGCCCCGAAACGCGAACCTGCGTGGCCGTCAGCCCTTCGGGCACCGGATCGGTATAGAGATGGAGACCCGGTTCGAGTTCGAAGGACACCACGAGTTGGCGCACGACCCCCTGTCGGATCGTTCCCCGGCCGCCGTGCACGGCGGCCTCGATGCGCACTCCACTTTCGCCCCCAGTGGCCCGGGGCGCGGCTTCGTCGATCTCGATGCGACCCAGCGCCGCGTCGAGTAGCACTTCCGGGCTGTCGCGTTTCTTGTAACTCTGGTGGAAGAAGCGCGAGACCACCTTCCCTGCTTCGTCGGTGACGTAGGCCCCCGGAAACGGGATGCCGAAGAGAAACGCATCGCTCTTGTCGATGGCGTCGTTGAGAATTCCGTAGCGACGAATCACCTCGCTCTTCACGTCCGAGAGCAGGGGAAAGGGGATCGACTGCTTCTCGGCGAACTCGCGCAGCGCTCGCTTGTCATCGTAGGAGATGGCGTAAAGCCGAACGCCCGCGGCCTCGAATTTCGGCATGGCATCGCGCAGCTCACCGAGCTGCGTCCAACACGGGGGTCACCAGACTGCGGAACGAAAGAAGACGACGACGGCCTTCGCCTCGCCGCGATCCCGGTGAAAGTCGATCTCGCGACCGAAGGCATCGGGCAGCACGAAGTCCGGGAGCCGTTCTCCGATCGCGGGCCCGGTCGAGTGGCCGGGGGGCAGCCCGCGCCGACCGGGATGGCCCAGCGGGGCGGGCGCATCGAAGCCGTGCTCGTCTCTTTCGATCACCAAGGGCCGGCTCCTGCTGCGGCCACGGGCCGCTTTCGGTCGGTCGCATCTCTTTGATAGGATAGACAGGTTCGCCTGGCGAATGCGTCGCGGTCCCCCCAGCGCCCCGGGGCCGCACCGAGAAACTGATCGACGATGACCTGCCCCCGGCCCTCTTGGACCCTCGAAGAGTCGGCGCAGCACCCAAACCCGGTGAGAACCGGATAGGAGCAGCCGATGGGTCGACTCGATGGCAAGGTGGCATTGCTCAGCGGCGCCGCGCGCGGCATGGGCGCCGCCGAGGCGAGCCTCTTCGCCCGCGAAGGTGCCCGGGTCGTAATCGGCGACCTCCGCACCGAAGAGGGCTCGAAGCTCGCCGCCTCGATCGGAGAGGACGCGCGTTTCGTCGCACTCGACGTCACCGAAGAAACAAGCTGGGAGGCCGCGGTCAGAGGCACCCTCGACGCCTTCGGACGACTCGACGTGCTGGTGAACAACGCCGGCATCGCCGAAGCGTCTCCTCTCGCCGAAACTTCTCTCGAGAGCTATCGCCGGGTGATCGATGTGAACCAGGTCGGCGTCTTCCTGGGAATGCGCACGGTGATCCCCGCCATGACCGAGGTCGGCGGAGGCTCGATCCTCAACATTTCCTCCATCGACGGGCTCGTGGGCATGAATGGCGTCGTTTCCTACGTGGCCAGCAAGTGGGCGGTGCGCGGCATGACGAAGACCGCCGCCATCGAACTCGGCCCCCTTGGGATTCGCGTCAACTCGATCCACCCGGGATTCATCCGAACCGAGATGGGAATCCCCGACGGCGGCGACGCCTCGGCCGTCCACACCCTGCTCGAGGAACACACCGCGCGCCTTGCGCCGCTGGGTCGCGCCGGGCTTCCGGAAGAGATCGCCGCGCTAGCGCTCTTCCTCGCCTCGGACGAGAGCGCCTATTGCACCGGCTCGGAGTTCACCGCCGACGGTGGGCTGATTGCTGGCTATCCGCTTCCGGGAACGCCAACTTGAGGCACGCCGATCGCCGCTTCCACCCACGGATGGCGGACCCCGTTCCTTTCCGAGAACATCCCCCCCCCAGGAGGAACCATGACCGAACGCCTCTTCGACCGAATCCGCGCGATCGACACCGATACCCACATCACCGAGCCGAGGGGTCTCTGGACCGACCGCGTCTCGACACAAAAATGGGGAGACGCCGTCCCCCACGTGAAGCAGATGGGGGGCCGAGACGTCTGGTTCATCCGCGACCAGATGGTGGGGAGCCCGGGCTACACCACGATGGCCGGCTTCAACGGTTCCGTACCCGACGCGCCGCGCGGATTCGACGACATCCCGAAGAGTTCGTGGGATGCCCGCGCGCGCCTCGCCCACATGGACGCCGAGGGCATCCACGCCCAGGTGCTCTACCCCAACGTCGGCGGCTTCGGCTCCGGGGGGTTCCTGAAACTCGGCGAGCCGGAACTGATGCTCGAATGCGTTCGGGCCTACAACGACTTCCTGGTCGAATGGTGCAGCACCGACCCCGCGCGCCTCGTCCCGGTGGCCGAGATGCCCTTCTGGGATGTGAAGGAGTGTGTGAAGGAGG
>CAJXIC010000248.1 GCA_913054385.1 uncultured Pseudomonadota bacterium | reverse complement strand
CGCACAGAACCGTCCCCGCCCCGTCCGAAGATCGCCTCGAGCCCGTCGACTGGGCCGCCAGCGGAGCCATGGCGCTGACCGGCCCCGCCGCGGGCCCGCCACGGCTCGCCCCGGCAGCCTTCGCCCGGGTCTGTCGCGGCGCGGCGCACGCCCTCGACACCGTCGCCTTCCGGCCGGGTCCCCTGCTGCCCGATCCGCCGGCGCTGCTCGGTGAGCGCGCCGCCTTCGCCGACCTCGAACGCGGAGGGAAACGCGCCCCGGGCGGCGCGTGTCGCATCCTGCGCGCCGCCGATGGTTGGCTCGCCCTCAACCTCGCCCGAGCGGCCGACTTCGAGTTGCTCCCCGCCTGGCTCGAGACCGGCGGGTCCGGGGATGCCTGGGGCACCGTGGCCGCGGCGCTGCCGCAGCGAGCGGTCGCCACCTGGGTCGAACGCGGCCGCCTGATCGGGCTCCCGGTGGCTCCCGTACAGCCCCCGCCCGACGCGGTTCCCGCGTGGGTCCGTGTCTCCCGCGTCGGCCCACGCCTTCTCCCGCCGACGCCGCGCGCGCCGCGGGTCGTCGATTTTTCAGGCCTCTGGGCGGGCCCTCTCGCCACCCACTTCCTCGGTGTCGCGGGTGCCGACGTCGTCAAGGTCGAGAGCCGCGTGCGACCCGACGGCGCGCGGCGCGGACCCACCGGTTTCTTCGACCTCCTGAATGCCGGAAAGCGCTGCGTCTCCATCGACCCGTTGCGGGATCAGCGGGTCCTGCTTCGCCTGCTCGACTGGGCGGACCTGGTGGTCGAGGCTTCGCGCCCGCGCGCCCTCGCGCACTGGGGGATCGACGCCGAGGCCTGGCTGCGCCAACGCCCCGGCCGCAATTGGCTGACGATCAGCGGTTATGGCCGCCGCGAACCCTTCGCCCAGTGGGTCGCGTTTGGCGACGACGCGACCGCCGCCGCGGGGCTTCCGTGGGCGATGTCACCGGACTCCCCGATCTTTTGCGGCGACGCTCTCGCCGATCCGCTCGCCGGCCTGCTCGGTGCGGTGGCCGCACTCGGCGCTCATCGCAGCGGAGGGGGGCTCCTCCTCGACCTCTCGCTCCGCGACGTGGTCGCCCACACGCTGACGGCCTACCCCGCCTCGCGGCGCGCAGCCCGAATCGAAGCCAGTGGCAAGGGCGGCTTCGAGGTGCACGCGGGGAAATTTCGCCAGGCCGTGCTTGCGCCGCGCGCTCGAACCGCCGCGCAGGCCGCCCCGGAACTCGGGGCCCACGATCGCGAGTGGCACGCCGAGCGCGGGCCCTTCTAAGCTTTCGAAACGACTTCGCGATGTTGATCCACAATGCTGAAATCGAAGCGGAATCTCGCTCCAGCCTGCGGGTTCTCGGGGGACGAATCACGGCCCGCGGGCGCCACCTCGAGGCCTACCCGGGCGAGCCTGTGATCGACGCGCAGGGGGGCGCGCTGTTGCCCGGCCTGCACGATCACCACCTGCACCTGCTGGCCCTGGCGGCCGCCCGCGTCTCGCTCGAATGCGGCCCGCCGGCGCTTTCGACGCGCCACGATTTCGAGTCGGCCTTGCAGCAGGCCGCCGCCCTGCGCGACCCCGAAACCTGGATTCGCGGGGTCGGCTATTTCGAGTCGGTGGCCGGGGATCTCGACCGCTGGCAGCTCGATCCGCACACCGGCTCGGTGCCCACGCGCATTCAACACCGCAGCGGTGCGCTCTGGATCCTGAACAGCCGCGCGGTCGAGCGGCTCGGCGTCGAGGCCACGCGCGGCGAGCCCGGCGTCGAGGTCGATCACAGCGGAGCCGTCACCGGTCGGCTCTTTGGCCGCGATCGCTGGCTGCGCGAGCGGCTGGGGGTGCCCGACGCCCCGGCCCTCCACGACGTCTCCCGCGAACTCGCCGCCTACGGCGTCACCGGCCTCACCGATGCCACTCCCCACAACGGTTCCGACGAGGCGCGTCTGTTCTCCCGGGCGCAGAGCGAGGGACAGCTCCTGCAATCGCTGCGCCTCATGGGTGGACGCGAACTGATGACCACCGCCTTCCCCGCAGTCGGGGAGCGGAAGCTGCTGCTGCGGGAAGACACGCTGCCGACATTCGAGGCGCTATGTGCCGACATCCGCTTCGCCCACGCCCATCAGCGAGGCGTCGCGATCCACTGCGTCACCCACGCCGAACTGGTCTTCGCGCTCGAGGCTTTCGCCGCAGCGGGCGTGCGTCCCGGCGACCGCGTCGAGCACGCAGCCATCGCCGCCCCAGCCGCGGTGGCGCGTCTCGCAACGCTGGGAATCTGCGTGGTGACCCAGCCGAATTTCATCGCCGAGCGGGGCGACGCCTACGCAACGGACGTGGCCTCCTGCGATCGCCCCTACCTGTACCGCGGACGCGGCTTCCTCGATGCCGGGGTCGCCCTCGGCGGGGGCACCGACGCGCCCTTCGGTCACCCGGACCCCTGGCGCGCCATGCGGGCCGCGGTCGATCGCAAGACTGCGGGCGGCGCGGTCTTTGCCGCCGACGAAGCCCTCTCGCCCGAGCGCGCCCTACGCCTTTTTACCAGCCGCGCCGAGGCGCCCGGCGGGGCCGCGCGCGCCCTGCTCCCGGGCGCTCCCGCCGATCTCTGCCTCCTCGATCGCGACTGGCGGGCCGCCCGCGAGCGGCTCTCGAGCGACTGCGTGCGGCTCACGCTCTGCGCGGGGGTGCCCGCCTTCGGGGGAGAGGAGGCCCCTACGGACTTCGGGTGGGAGGGCGGCTCTTCGGCCTTGGGGCCGGGGGAAGCCCCCGTGGACTTCGGGCCAAACGCCGGTCAGGAGGAATGCTTCCGCGAGGCCACGACCTGGTCGTCGCGAATCAGCACCGAGTAGTAGAGCTTCCCCGTCGAGGTCCCGATGCCATCGGTTCCGCGGAACACCACCCGCGAAAACCAGCCGAAGGTCGGCTCCGTATCGAAGAGCCCCTTCGCCATGCCCGGAATCGGCGTGGACACCTCCAGCGACCGGACGTGGGCCAGATCGAAGAAGTCCCGCTCAATCCACTCGTTCACCGTCTCGCGGAAATCTGTGGGATACGGGCCGGCGGCTTTCGCTGAGCGCTGGGAGAGCGAGGGCCCGATCGTCGTGCACGCAAGCGTGCCAATGAGCCCCAGCGCGGCGAAGAACGCCGCGCCCCGCTGCGTTCGTCTTCCCTGTCGAAGTGAACCCCTCAAACTTTTCCCTCCTCTGCTGCGAGCCAATCGCGCGGCGTCAGAAATTCGGCCACCAGGCTCGCCGCGGGAGAACCCAGCTCGGGACGAAAGGCGTACTCCCAGCGGGCCAACGGTGGCATCGAGGCCAGGATCGATTCGGTGGGGGCCCCCGCCTGCAGACCGAAGCGCGTGCCGCGGTCGTAGAGTAGGTTGAATTCGACGTAGCGCCCGCGCCGAAGCAGCTGGAATTCGCGCTCGCGCTCCGCGTACGGGGTTGCCTTGCGTCTCGCAAGAATCGGCCGGTACGCCTCGAGAAAAGCGTCGCCGGCGGAGCGCAGCAGGGCGAAGGCGGCGTCGAAGCCACCCTCGTCGAAGTCGTCGAAGAAGATGCCGCCGATCCCGCGCGCCTCGTCCCGGTGCGGCAGACGGAAATAGTCGTCGCAGGCCTGCTTGAAGCGGGGGTAAAGGTGCTCGCCGTGGGGGTGAAGGGCGCGCCGCGCGGTGGCGTGCCAGTGAATGGCGTCCTCTTCGAAGCCGTAGAAGGGTGTGAGATCGAAGCCGCCGCCAAACCACCAGGCAGACGCTGCGCCGCCCTCGCCTTCCCCCGCACTGAAGAAGCGGAAGTTCGCGTGGCAGGTCGGGGCGTAGGGGTTGCGGGGGTGCACGATCAAGGAAATCGATGTGGCGCGATAATCGAGTCCGGCGAGTTCGGGTCGCCGTACCAAAGCGGACTCCGGGAGCTTCCCTCCGCGGGTATCGGAAAAGTTCACCGCCGCCTTCTCGATGGCCTCGCCGCCCGCAAGGACACGGGGTCGCGAGCGCCCCCGATCTCCTCGGTCGATGGCTTCATCCGAGAAGCGCGCACGGGTGTCTCCGGA
>CAJXIC010000247.1 GCA_913054385.1 uncultured Pseudomonadota bacterium | reverse complement strand
TCGAAGCGAACGTCTCCATGGAAGGTGGCGGGGTCGTTTACCTGCCCGTCATCCTCGATGCCGAAGACCAGCCAGTCGCCCGCCAGGTCGCTCGCGACGACGCCGCTGGTTTCCTTCACCAAGAAGACGATCCGGTGGTCGCCCTCACCACCCGGAAAGAAACCGACGGCGGAGCCCACAGCGATGTGCCGCCCCTCGGCCAACTGGAGGACGGGCTCGCCACCGAGTTGGCCGCTGATCTCCGAGATCCGCCCCCACTCGTCGATCTCGAACTGGAGTCCGCTCGGCCAGGCTTCGGGGCCCTCGGGGCCCTCCTTGAATCCGCTGGTGACGACTCCAGCGGCGTCGATCTCGAAGACGGCGTAGCCCGAGCTGGGATCGTTCTGGTCGATGTTTTCCGAGTAGACGAAGGCGGCCCACGTGCCTTCGAGGTCGGTCACGGTGTAGTCGCGGTCGGGATCGATCTTCGCCAGCGCGACCAGCACCACTTCCTGGTCGACCGCGTTCGAGTCGTCCAAGACGCCCGCGATGAAGTCGCGGCTTTCGTTCATCTGGAAGTACGAGAACGAGTGGGACTCCGAGACCCCATCGACCTCGAAGCTGCCCGAAACCGCCCCGTATTTGGTGATGGAGAACTCGCCGGCGGTGATATCGAGGTGGGTCACCGTCTCGGTTTCGTTGTCGAATTCCGAGACGATGCCGGTCACCGAACCGTCTTCCACGACGAATAAGAGGTCGGTCAGTTCCGGATCGTTCTCGGTGACATCGTCGCTGATGGCGGTGCCGGTCCAGGCCCCATCGAGGTCGGCTTCGGTGAACGAGCCACGTGGTTCTTGTGGCGGTGGTGGAGCCGTTAGGCTGCCGTTCCCTCCCGCGCCCTGGGCGGGGCCCGCGGAAACCGCGGTGGGCACGAGGAGCAGCGCAAAGACCAGCGGGAACAGCGGAAGCTTCCAATGCAGGGAGGGGCGGGGCATCGGGATCTGGGCTCCGGACCGTGTGGGCCTTTAGTGGTGAAAGCGAGCGTATCTCATTCCGTCGCATCCTCGGCACGCTCGAGCCGTCCCGAGCCGCTACTAGGCCCGCGCGCGGCCGCGAGGCTCTCGGGATCGCCGATATCGCGCCAGGTCCCCTGTATCGGTACGGCGCGTACGGTGGTTTCGCTGACCAGCCAGGCGACGAAGTGACCCGGTGCATCCGGGTTTCCGCCGCTTGCGAGGTAGACACCGAGGCGGTCCCCGACGCTCTCCGGAAAAAAGTAGAGCGCGATCGCTGCGAAGGGGCTTTCGGGCTCCTCGGGTTTCTCGATGAAGCGTGTGACCCGCCCTTCGGGGTCGACCTTCACTTCGTTATAGCGAGAAGGTTTCCCGGCAGGCTCCGGATCGCGCTCGCGCAGGATCAAAGTCGGGTCCCGGTACCGCAGGAAGACCTCGAGGGCCGGGACGAGATCGACGTCCAGGAGGTGGTCGCCGGCCATCACCAGCAGATCGTGTCCCCTCGCTGGTGGGCGTTCGAGGGCGAGCGCGAGATCGCCGAGGGCTCCCAGCTTGTTGTCGGACGCGGTCGAGCCGTCGTTGAGCAGAGTGAGCGCCGGTCCGGGCGGACGCTTGCGGTGCCAGTCCTCGAAGTCCGCAGCGAAGTGCTCGTTGTGGACCACGAGGATCTCGTCGATGCCGCTCAGGGCTTCACCAAGCGCGACGAGGCGCGAGAGGATCGGCTCCCCGTCGATCTCGAGCAGGGCCTTTGCGCTGTCGCGCCCGGCCTGGCCGAGACGCGTCCCGTAACCCGCGGCGAGCACGATCATCTTCACGAGGTCTTCCCCGATCGGTGCGAGATCGTGGGCACGAGACTCTCGAAGCCCTCGGCCGCGAGCTCTTTGGCCAGGGGCGGAAAGTCATCGTGCTGGGAAAGGCTCCCCATGATCGCACCGCCGGAGCCACAGAATTTTGCCGACGCGCCGGTGCTGCGCGGCATCTCGATCATGCGCCGGTCGCGTTCACCGATCAGCCAGATCGACGCGCGGGTGTCGAAGTTGCGATCGATGGCCGCGTGAAATCCCGCGAAGTCGCCCGTCTCCAGGCACGCGAGGCCTTCGTCCACCAGCCCCGGGAAAATGTCGATGGCCTTACGGACTTCCGGGTCGCCGTCGAGCCAGCGTCGCCGGATCTCCGCGTGGACGGTGCCCGACGACTCGCCACCGTCTGGGTCCCAAGCGAGGTAGAGCGGCGGGAGCCGACCCGGGTCGATGCGTTCGACCGTCGATTCTTCGAGGCTGTCGGCGAAGTCCATCGCCAGTGCCCCTTCGAAGGCGAGCGCGATGCGGTCCATGAAACCGGCGGCGATTCCGAGATCCTCGACCTCGGCGTCGAGCGCAAGGCGCGCGAGGTCGAAGGGAGAAAGTTCCACGGCGAACCAGTCCGAGAGCGCCCGCAGCGTCGCCACGACCAGGGCGCTCGACCCCGCGAGACCGACCTGCCGGGGAATGTCGGTCTGGTAGGTGATGCGAAAACCGTCCGCGGCGTTGCGTTCGGCGATTTCGGGAAATTGTCGGACGAAGCCGCGGGTCGCGGACAGCAGCAGCGGTGCGGCCCCGTCGAAATCGGGGTGTCGTGGCGGGGCGGGCAGGGCGGTAAGAATCGCGCCGTCGATCCCGTGGGCCGCGCCCGGGTCGATCTGCACGGTGGGCGCCGCTTCAAGGGTGACGACGGCTTCGAAGTCGTCGAAGGTGAAAGCGAGGCCCTTGCCGCCGTAGAGGTCCGAGGGGTTGCCGAGAAGGCCCACGCGCGGGAGGGCGCGGCCCCGGCAGGATCGACGGCTGCTCTCCTCGGCCACGTGGCGCACCGTAGCAGGGGGAATGGGGGGCCCGGCTTGCACGCTGAGCGCCGGGTGGCTATATTGCCAGCTTACGTTAACTGGCGTTATAGCTGTCGGGAGCTTCATGACCGCCACGACCCCTCCGTCCGCGGCCCGCCCGGGCGACCAATCCATCGGCGACGCCTGCGCCGAGACCGGTCTATCGCCGCGCACGGTCCGCTACTACGAGGAGCTTGGTCTGCTCCCGGGCGTGCGGCGGCGCGCAGGGGGGCGGCGCGTTTACGGCCCAGACGAGATCGAGCGCTTGCGATTCATCCAGCGACTGAAACAGATGGGCCTGCGTCTCGCCGAGATCAAGGAATTGAGTGCCATCTACGGACTTGCGGGTTCGACGCACGACATGCTGCTGCATCTCGAAGAGTTGCTCGGGCGGCACCTCGCCGATGTGGAGGGACGCATGGAGGCCCTCAGCGGACTGCGCGACGAACTACACCGTTACCGCGATCGGGTGGGCGCGAGGATCCAGGCGGCGGGGACCGGAGGATGACTGAACCGCTGCGGGCCTCAAAGCTGCGCGTGGTGACGGCGGCTTCGCTCTTCGACGGGCATGACGCCTCGATCAACATCATCCGTCGGGTGTTGCAGCAGCAGGGCGCCGAGGTCATCCACCTCGGCCACGACCGCTCGGTCGACGAGATCGTCGATGCAGTGGTGCAGGAAGACGCGCACGCGGTGGCGGTCTCGTCCTACCAGGGCGGGCACATGGAGTTCTTTCGCTACCTGAAGGCGCGGCTGTCTGAACGGGGCGCCGGTAGCGTGGCGGTCTACGGCGGCGGTGGGGGCACGATGACCCCCGCCGAGATCGAGACCCTGCGAGTCGAAGGCGTGGCGCGCATCTTCGACGCCGAAGACGGGCGACGCCTGGGTCTCGACGGAATGATTCGCGAGATTTTTGATGCCTGCGCGCACGCCCCACTGCCCTTCGAGGCAGCGGAAATCGAGACGCTCGAAGTCGGCGCTCCGAGGCAGATCGGGCGCGCGATCTCGTGGTTCGAGGAAGCCGCGATTCAGGACCCGGCCGCGGGCGAACTCCAGAAACGGCGCGCGCGCCTCGAAGAGCGCGCGCTGGAACGACGCATCCCGGTGATCGGCTTCACAGGGACGGGAGGTTCCGGGAAGTCGAGTGTGCTCGACGAACTGGTGCGCCGAATCCGCCTGGATTCGCCCACCGCCAGCATCGCGCTGCTGCTGGTGGACCCGAGTCGGCGGCGCTCCGG
>CAJXIC010000246.1 GCA_913054385.1 uncultured Pseudomonadota bacterium | reverse complement strand
CGCACACTCTCGAAGCGGAACCCGAGACGTTCGGCAACGGAACGACTTCGCTCGTTGCCTTTCGCCGCGCGAATCTCGATGCAACGCAGGTCGAGTTCGAGAAAGCCGTGATCGATTAGAGCGCGACAGGCCGCCATCACGCTGCCATTCCCTTCGTGCCCCGCATCGATCCAGTAGCCGAGGCCGCCGCGGGCTTCGCCGCGCTTGATCGGATGGAAGCCGGCCACCCCGACGAGTTCGCCCGCGACGATCATGCCCCAGGTTGGCCCCTGGCCCGTCGCCTCCTGGGTCCGGGTGGCCTCGATGAAGGCAAGTGAGTTCGCAACTTCGACCACGTCGTCGAGCCAGGGGAGCCATTCGCGGAGTCGGGCGCGGTTGCGCTCGGTGAGCGCGAAGAGTGCTTCGGCGTCACCCGGCTCGAGCGACCGCAATTCGAGACGGGGCTTCTCGGGGTTCACCGCGAATCGCTTCCCAGCCTGGATTCCATCGCGGAACCATAGCCGGGGTTCAAAGCGGGACGGAGCCCCGCACCCTTTACGCGCCGGCCTCCACGGGCGACCCTCCGGCCTTCACGCGCCGGAGGTTTCGCATGGCCAGGCTGAGTCGACTGAGTCGCTCCATCAAGGGGCGCAGCGCGCTGGTGACCGGGGCTGCCAGCGGCATGGGACGCGCCACGGCACGGCTCTTCGCCGATGAAGGCGCTAAGGTGGCAGTGACCGATCGCGACGCGGCCGGCGCTAGCGCTGTGGCCGAGGAGATCGTCGCGGCCGGCGGCAGGGCTCGCGCCTTTGGGTTCGACGTCTGCGATGCCGAGCGTGCGCGCGAAGTGGTGCGCGACGTCGCCGCCGACTTCGGGGGCCTCGACATCCTGGTGAACAACGCCGGCGTCTCGGTGAGCATCGCGGCAGACGCCGAGAGCGATGCCTGGGAAGCCGCGTGGGCGCGCGCCCTCGAGGTGATGCTCACCGCCCAGGCGCGGCTCGTTCGCCTCTGCCTGCCCCACCTCGAGGCCAGCGATGCCGGGCGGGTAGTCAACATTTCCTCCACAGAGGGCCTCGGGGCGAGCGCCGGTGCCGGCCCCTACTCGGTCGCCAAGCACGGCGTGATCGGACTCACTCGCAGCCTCGCGGTCGAGCTCGGCCGTCGCGGCGTCACCTTCAACTGCATCTGCCCGGGCCCGATCTCGACCGCGATGACTTCGCCGATCCCCGACGAAGCGAAGGAAAAGTTCGCACGTCGTCGGGTCCCGCTGCGGCGCTACGGCGACCCCGAAGAAGTCGCCCACGCCACGCTTTCGCTGGTGCTGCCGGCGTCTTCCTACATCAACGGCGTCGTCCTCCCCGTCGACGGCGGCATGACGATCCAGAACACCTGACCGGAGCGGGGACGGTCCTGCTGTCAGCGGGGCATCGTGGTGCCACCGTTGGCGCGCCAGACCTGCCCGGTGCAGAAGCGAGAAGCCTCCGAGGCCAGGTAGAGGATCAGCCAGGCCTGATCGATCGCTTCGCCAACGCGACCGATGGGCGAGCGCCCCTCCATTCCGGACACGAAGGCGTCGTAGCGAGCACGGTCCACGCTGCCGTCTTCCGCGAGCATGTGCCGCTCGGTGAAACGCGTGAGCGTCACCCCGGGCGCCAACACGTTGACCCGTATCCCATCGCCTCCTACTTCGACCGCGAGGGTCTGGCTCAGTTGGGTCACCGCAGCCTTCGTGAGAGCGTAGAGCCCGTAGTTCGGCGTCGGCAGGTCGATCGCGCCCGAAGCCACGTTGATGATGCTCCCACCGCCACTCGCGCGCATCGCCTTCACGGCGGCCTGGCAACCAAAGAGCGTTCCCTTCAGGTTGATCGCGATCACGCGGTCGACTTCGGCCTCTTCGAGTTCGGCAAGGGGACCATCGGAAGCGACGCCCGCGACGTTACACATGACGTCGAGTCCGTTCCATTCTTCTGCCGCCTGGGCCACCAGCGCGTCGACTTCCGAACGCACCTGGATATCGGCGGCCCGGGCGAAAGCCTCGCCTCCCGCCTCGCGAATACCGCAGGCGACGGCTTCCGCCCCTTCGCCATCGATGTCGCCGAGGCCCACGCGCGCGCCGGCCGCGGCCAGAACTTCGGCCGCAGCGCGACCGATCCCGCTCGCCGCACCGGTGACCACCGCAGAGCGCCCCGAGAGATCGAAGACCCGCTCGATTTCCGTCACTCGCCCATCCTCCTGCCGCTGCCTGGCGCGCGCTACTTCGAGCGCTTTGGTTCGTAGCGCTCGAGCGCCGGGATCACTTCCTTGCCCAGGAGTTCGATCGTGCGCATCGCCGACTCGTGCGAGTGGTAGCCGAACTGCACGTAACAGATCAGCTCATCGACGCCGAGATCGGCGTAGCGACACATCTTCTCGAAACAGCGCTCGGGGTCTCCGACGACGATCATGTCGGCGTCGTGGAAGTGTTGGATGGGGATGTCCCCTTCGAGCAGAGGCTTCATCAGCGGGAAGACCTCGCCCTGCTCCTCCGCCGAGAGGTGCTCGAGTTCCCAATCCAGGGTGAATTGCGCGAGGTTCTGGTACCACCAGCCGACGGATTTCCAGATGCCGTTTGCCTCGGCCTGCTCCATCGAATCCGCACAATGCACCAGCGTGTAGGCCGCGACTTTGTTGGTCGAAACGTCGGTCAAGAGCTTCGCGCGGGTCTGCGCCTCTCGATACGCGACGATCTGCTTCGCCATGGCCTCGAGCGGCTGCATGATCGAGAAGCTGAGGAGCCCGAGCCCATTCTCCCCTGCCACCGCGGACGATCCCGCGGAAGTCGCCGCCATCCAACACGGGGGATGCGGGTCCTGGTAGGGCTTCGGGGTGATTACGCGCTCGGGAAACTGGAACTCGGGGGAATCCCACGAGAAACGTTCTTCGCGCCACATCGCGCAGACGATCTCGATCGCTTCACGCCAGTGGTCGCGCGACTTCTCGCGGTCGACGTGGAAGGCCGTTTGTTCCATCGGCGTCGAACGCCCGGTTCCCCACTGCACCCGCCCGCGCGAAAGGATGTCCACGGTCGCCACCTTCTCGGCGATGCGAGCGGGGTGCGTAAAACCGAAGGGTGTGAGCGTGACCCCGAAGCCGAGACCGATCGACTCGGTGACCTGCGAGAGCGCACCGAGGAGAACCTCGGGCGCGGGACAGTGCGAGCGCCCTTCGCGGAAGTGGTGCTCGACGGCCCACACCGTGTTGAAGGCGAGTCGGTCGCCAAGGCGAATCTGCTCGATCGCCTCGTAGTAGGCGCGCTGTTCGCGCGCACGCTGGCCGTACGGATGCGCCCCCTCCCAGGGGCGGGGGGAGTCGACTTCGTAGAGCAGATCGAGTTTCAAGAGGGGCTCCTCGGCGATGCTACGCGGGTGGGCGACGCCAGCGCGAATTAGGAGGTGGTATAGGGAAACTTCGTGGTTGAGCCACCGTCCACCACCAGAAACTGGCCGGTCACCTTTCGTGCCCAATCTGAAACCAGGAAGAGGATCGAGCCTGCGACGTCTTCGGGGAGCGCCATGCGTTCGAGGGTCTCCGCGTCCGGGCGCGGAACGCTGCCGTCGGACCACCCGGCCTCGATCCGGGGCGTACGCACCGCCCCCGGTACCACCGCGTTTACGCGAATGCCGTGGGGCCACCACTCCTCGGCAGCCGTGCGCACCAGCGCCAGCAGCCCCGCCTTCGCGGCGCCATACGCCCCGTGCTGCGCCGACGAAAAGAGCCCGGAGATCGAGCCCACCGCACAATACGCACCCGGTCGGCCCGCCTCGATCCACCCCTGCGCCGCCGCGCGGGCGACGTACCAATGCTGCTTCAGGTTGAGTGCGAAATCGCGCTCCCAGGTCGCTTCGTCGATCTCGAGGAGTGATCCCCAACTCGATCCCCCCACGATGTCGATCACCGCATCGAGTCCACCGAAGGCGCTGTTGGCTTCGCCGAGGCCGCGGCGGACCTGCGCTTCGTCCAGCACGTCGGCGCCGATCGCAAGTGCCCTCACCCCGCGCGCCTCGACTTCGAGGGCGACGCGTTCGGCGCGTTCGCGTTCGCAATCGAGGACCGCCACCGCCGCGCCGTTCTCCGCC
>CAJXIC010000245.1 GCA_913054385.1 uncultured Pseudomonadota bacterium | reverse complement strand
ACTGCCCCCGGCACCGACTCCCCCTCGCCGTCGTCGACTTCGATCCAGAGCTTCACCTTGGGTGCGCGCTCCATCACCCGGGCCACGCGGTCCCCGAGGCTCTTATGGAACACCAACGCCTCCGAATCGGAGTTGTCGAGCAGGTAGAGCAACTCGTCGTCGAGGTAGCGGTAGTTGACGTTGATCGGAACGCTGCGCAGTTTCATCCCGGCAAACTGGCTCTCGAGATACTCGATGCCGTTGTAGAGATACAGCCCGAACTTCGAGTCGCGGCCCAGTCCCGCTTCCGCGAGCGCCGAAGAGAGACGCGCCGCGCGTCCCTCGTACTCGGACCAGGTGCGCCGCACACCGGCGTGGACCACGGCGTCGCGATCCCCGATGCGATCGACGAGGGCTTCCCAAAGCGTGGCGTAGTGCATCTCCATCGGGGGACTCTCCTTGCTGCGCGCCAGCGACCCGCCGCGCGGGGGGGGGCTGATCAGCGCGCGGGGGCTCTTCCGCGAGCGACGTTGAGCGCGTTCATCACGTTGAAACTGTGGATCTCTTCGAAGCCGGCATCCCGAAACCAGCGGCGCATGGTGCGCAGCGAACGCGGGCGGTCGTAGGCCGGAGACAGCGCATCGAAGGTCTCGAGCACTGCGAAGCGTACCTCGTCCTCGCGCGGGATCAGCCCCATGAAACCATCGTGGACGAAGATCGGGATCAAGCGCGAGAGCGGCTTACCGAGCTTCGGAATTCGCCGCACCTGGCGCGAGATCGGCACCAGCACCGGCGCGACGGCTTCGATACCGCGCAGCAGCATGCGGTGGGGGAGTCGCTTCGAGATCGGTCGCAGCGCGTACTTCCAGTGCAGCGATTGCTTCGGGTGCGCCGAGTAGACGTCGATCATCAACTCACCCCCGGGCTTTGCAAACGGAATCAGCTGCCGAAAGAAGGCCTCGGGGTCGGGCGTGTGCTGGAGCACCCCCATGCAGAAGACGAGGTCGAAGGAGCCCGGGACGAAGGGGGGCTCGAAGATCGACGCCTGGAAGAGGTGATGCCGCGGGTGGCCCGTGTGGATCGCCCGGTTCTTGTCCACCGCGTTGCTGAGATCGAAGGAGAAGAGTTCGGCGCCGGCCTCGAGCACGACGTCCGAGAAGCGCCCTCCCCCGCAGCCCGCCTCGAGCACGCGCAGCCCCTTCATTTCGCCCGGAGAAAAGCTCACCTGGTTGAAGAAGCGATCGGTACTGAGGCTGTGTCGGGCCAGCCGGTCGGTCTGGATCTCGGCGAAGAGATCCCACTCGAAGCCGAAATTCTCGGCGTAGTTCTCATCCTCTTTGACAAAGCGCGGAATGCCGTTTCGGATCGGGATGCGCGCACCGCTCGAAGCACACGTGAGCGCGCCCTCGATCACCTCGCCATCGAGCCTCTCGCTGGTCTCGAGTTCGAGGCGCTCTCCCGAACGCGGATCGCGAAGCAAAGGCAAACTCGATTCCCACATGGCGGCGAGCTTAGCAATCCGTCGGCGCCGAAGAATCGGCTGCGACCACGTCGCCTTCGAGCAGCCTGCGGTACTCCGCTTCGTAGCGCCCGACCACTGCACCCAGCGAGTAGCGCGAGACCACGGCTTCGCGTGCGCGGGCGCCGAGCGCAGTCGCCGCGGCGGGGTCGGCCACCAGTGCGTCGATCCCGCGCGCCAGGGCTGCGATGTCTCCGACGCTGTAGAGGTGCCCCTCACCGCCCTCGAGCAGGTCGCGCGCACCGGGGATGTCCGTCGCGATGCAGGGAAGGCCCGTGGCCATGGCCTCGAGCAATGCATTCGGCATGCCCTCGGCACTCGAAGCCAGTACGAAGGCGTCGGCGGCGCGATACACGTCCGGAAGGTCGTCGGGCGACACATTGCCGAGGCGCTGCACGCGCGCCGCCGCGGAAAGGCCCGCTTCGGCTCGGTCCAACATCGGTGGGTCCTCCGGGAAGGGTGAATCCGGTCCCGCCAATAGCGCACACAGAGGACGCGACGCGGCGCGGCCCACCGCCTTCACCAGGTCGACTACACGCTTGCGATGGTCGAGGCGACCGACCGTGACGACGACGAATTCGTCCGGCACAATTCCGAGCTTGCCGCGCGCCGCGCGCTTTTCGGCAGCGCTCGCCGGTCGAAAGCGCTCGGTATCGACGCCGTTCGGAATGCGCACGACGTGCGCCCTGAAGTCGGGGTCCTCGCGGAAGCCCGCCTCGAGTTCAGCCGAAAGCGCCACCACGGCATCCACCCGGCGGTAGGCCTCGACGATCAGTCGATGGTGGGGGCGCCCGTCGGGCTTCGGCACGCCGTCTCCCCCGGAGAGCGTGGTCTTCACCAGCACGCGCCGGCCGCGGCTGCGGGCCACGGTGGCCGGGGCGATCGCGTAGTAACCAAAGCCATGGATGTGCAGAAGATCCCAATCCGAGTGTCCCGCCAGCCAGACCGCCGCCTGGAAACCCAGGGAAAACTTCCGCTCGAAGTCAAATTGGGGAACCCGAAAGCGCCGGATCCGGAGCCCCTCGCGCTGCTCCACCCGGGGCGCATCGACGCCCGGATGCAACGGCGCCAGCACCTGGACTTCGACCCCCGCCGCCGCCAGTTCCCTCGCCAGTCGCTCGCCCTGGATCCCCGCGCCGCTGTAGTCCGGCGGGAAGAACGGGAAGAGCATGACCACGCGGATGGTCGGTTTCCCGCCGCCCGACGCGCCGTCGCGAGGGCGGGGGTCGGTCCCGGCGGGGAAATCTTCGGCAGGATCCATCCGGGCTCCGAGTTCGATGCGGCAGCGATTCTAGGCCCCTTTCGGCTCGTCGGACACAGGTGCCCGGGGCCTGCCTGAGAGTTACGTAAAACCCGTAGAAAAATTTGGCACCGTGGTGTCACCAAGAGTGTCCGAGCGGCCACTTACTCAGGAGGCCCGGCTTGCCCGCACGGACCCGGAGGGAACCCCGTGCGGAGCAGTCATCTCAGAGCCACGCTCTTACTTCTGGCCCTACTCGCGCTTGCCCCGGCTGGGGCCTTCGCTGCCGGCTACGTCATCGTCACCACCTCGGCGATTCGCGCCGACTCCGAAATGCTCGTCACCTTCGCCGCAGCCAAGACCGCCCGCGGCTTCGAGGTCACCATCTACGACGAGACCGACTGGGGCGGCGCGGGGCTCACCAACAACGCCGCTGCCGAGGCGCTGCGTGGCTTCCTGCAGTCGGCGTATGCCCTCAACGACTTCGATTACCTGCTGCTGATCGGCGATCCCCGGCATTGGAGCGGCCCCATCCCGATGAAGCGCCTCTACCCGCGCACCACCGGCGCCATTGGCCACGGCCCCCCCGGCTACGACCCCACCTGCGCCTTCAGCCAGGACATGGTGCCCTCGGATTACTATTACGCCGAACTTGACGGCGACTGGGACCTCGACGGCGACAACCTCTACGGCGAGTTCGGCGAGGCCTTCGCGGCAGTCGGGACCTCGGGCGATTTCGGCCCGGGCGGCATCGAGCGCGATCACGAATACGCGGTCGGACGGATTCCGGTCTACGGGGGCACCCACTACACCCAGGACGTGATCGATCTCGACCACATTCTCGCAAAGACCATCGCCTACCAGCACGCGGACCCCGACTCGGTTGCCTGGCGAAACTCCGCCTTGGTCGCGGCCGAAGGCGCGAATCGCATCTTCTTCGGGGAAGCGATCCGCAACGACGTGCTGCTGCCGGCCGGCTTCTCGCAGGTGTCGCGGGTCTACGACGCCGACGTCTGCCTCGCCGACGTGCCGCCGTCTTGCGACCCGACCCTTACCTCCACACCCGAAGCCACCACCTGCACGGTTCCCAACGTCGCCGCCGAATGGGACGCCACCACGCCGGGGCTCGTTACCTGGTTTACCCACGGCGGCGGCTGGGGCGCGGTCTCGGTGATGCCGGCGGGCGAGGCCCCCAACCGCGACGACGACCACCCGGTGATCACCTTCCAGGCCTCGTGTTTGAACTCGCAGCCGACGACGAACAACAACGTGTCCTACGCGCTGCTGAAGAACGGAGCCATCGCCACGGTGGGGGCCACGGAGGAATCCCACGGACCGGGTTCGCCGGTCGACCTCACCTCGGCCAGCCAC
>CAJXIC010000244.1 GCA_913054385.1 uncultured Pseudomonadota bacterium | reverse complement strand
TTGGTTGGGTGATTTCCTCCATGTCAACGGTCCGAGATCGCTTCGGCAGCGGCGATGGCGGGGGGGTCGAGGTGAGCCTCGAGGTCAACCCCAGCAGCGTCGAGCGTGCGAGGCTGCCCGGCTTTCGGGAGGCGGGCGTCAACCGGATCTCGATGGGGATCCAAAGCTTCGACGACGGCATGCTGAAGCGGCTCGGGCGTGCCCACCGCGGCGAGGAAGGGCTATTGAGCTGGCAGGCCGCGCGCGAGGCGGGCTTCGCGAATCTCTCCCTCGATCTGATCTTTGCGGGCCCTGGCGCATCGCCAGAGCAACTCGAGCGAGATCTCGACCAGCTGCTCGCGCTGGGCCCCGAGCACGTTTCGACCTACGCGCTGACCGTCGAAGATGGAACGCCGTTTGAAACGGCCCTCGCCCGTGGCCAACTCGAGCTTCCCGAAGAGGATGACATCGCCGATGCGATGGAGAGGATCGCGGAGCGCCTTGCCGCCTGTGGCATCGACCGTTACGAGGTCTCCAGCTATGCCCGGGAGGGCTTCGCGTCGCGGCACAACCAGCGCTACTGGAGCCGTCTGCCGGTCCTCGCCCTGGGTGTCGGCGCGGTGAGCAGCGAGCCTGCGAGCCCCGGGGCCCCCTACGGACGGCGCAGCTCGAATCACCGGAGCTTGGGCGCTTACCTCAAGGCGATCGAAGCCGGGGAGCCGGCCGCGCCGGAAGGGGAGGTGTTGGCGGAGGCCGTCGCGCGGGGCGAGGCGCTGTTCCTCGGGCTGCGGGGGGTGGCCGGTGTTGCGGCGCAGGCTTTCGCTGCCGAATTCGGGGGGCCGCCCCGCGATTTCTACGCTTCGGAGATCGACGACTTGCTCGAGGCCTCCCTGCTTTCGGAGTCCGAAGCGGGAGACCTGAGGCTCAGCCAGCGCGGCTGGCTGTTGGCCGACAGCGTGGCGCTCCACTTTCTGTAATTGGGGTTCCCGCTTGGCGGACTTCGATTGACTCCCCGGCAGCGGGGTGGTACCAAGGTTGAGGTGCCGGAATCGTTGATGTTTTTCCCCCAACCGAGAAACCGCTGTCGCAACTGGGACGCGGCTTTGGCGGGAGGTCGCTGAAATCGATGCGAGAATCGGATCCGCATACGATGCTCAGCGACCGCCAACAGCGGGTTCTGCGCGCGCTCGTCAGTGCCTACGTCGCCGAAGCCGAGCCGGTTTCGTCAACCATGGTTTCGCACCTGCTGCCGATCGCGCTTTCGTCGGCGAGCATCCGCAACACCATGGCCGAACTCGAAGAGCGTGGCCTCGTCCAAAAGCCCCACGCTTCGTCCGGGCGCGTTCCGACGCCGAACGGCATCCGGATCTTCGTCGACGATCTGCTCTCGCCCCGCGAACTCGCGGCCTACGAGCGGCGCAGCCTCGATCATTCTTTCGACGTGGGGGGCGGCGAGCAGGCGGTCCGGGTGGCGTCGCGGATGCTCTCCGAGCACAGCCACCAACTCGGTTTCGTGCTCGCGCCGCGGATCTCGCGTCTGCGGCTGCGCCACGTTTCGCTGGTGCGTCTCTCGTCCGAGCGGCTGTTGGTCGTGCTCGTCACCGAGGATGGGCAGGCCCACCGGGTAATCCTCGACGATCCTGGCTGGAACGATCAGCGCGAACTCGAGGCGGTGTCGTCGGAACTCAATCGGCGCGTGGCCGGACGCACCCTCGCAGCGATCCGCGTCGCAATGAAGCGGGAGGTCGCAGCCCTGCGTAAACGCGCCGACCGCGTGCTCTCGCGTGTGCTCTCGGTGGGGCTGCAACTCGCCGAAGAACCCTTCGAACAACCCGTTGAGATCGTGGTGTCTTCGAGGCTTGCGCTGCTGAGTCAACCCGAACTCTGCGATCCCGAATATCTCCGCGAGGTCTTCAGCGCCCTCGAGACCCAGGAACGCCTGATCGAACTCCTCGACTCCCTCCTCGATACGGAGGGTGTTTCGGTGGCGCTCGGCGAAGAACTCGCCGAGCCCGGCCTCCTGCACTCGGCGCTGGTCGTTGCGCCCTACGGCCTCGGGGGTTCGCACCTCGGGATGCTCGGGGTCCTCGGGCCCCAGCGCATGGACTACGCGCACATCATTCCGCTGGTGGATTATTGCTCGGGCCTGCTTTCGGGGAAGCTCGAAGCGTGACACCGCGCCGCAAGCAGGGCGAGCCCGCAGCCGCGCTGGATACCGACGAGTCCGGTTCCGAGTCCGAGTCCGGTTCCGAGTTGGCTTCCGGCTGGGAGGGCCTCTCGGAAGAGAGAGCCGACGGCACCATCGCCCCCAGCCCGGAACTCGAAGAAGCGCTGCGCGAGGCCAGCGAGGCGGTTGCGGCCGGGGCGCAGGCCACGCAGGCCACCGGCAGATCGAGTGCAGACGAGGTGACCCTCGAAGCGCTCTCGCGAGAACTCGATGCGGCGCGCGTGCGCGCCGAAGAAGACGCCCAGCAGCTCGCCGAGTTCGCGGATCTTTCAGATCGGCATCTACGCCTGCAGGCGGAGTTCGAGAACTTCCGCAAGCGCAGCGCGCGAGAACGCGAGGAGATGCACCGCTACGGACACCAGAATTGGATCAAGGATCTGCTCCCAACGGTCGATAACCTCGAACGAGCCATCGATCACGCGAAGGGGAGCACAGAGGGCGATTTCGAGGGGGTCTTCGAGGGGGTGGCGCTCGTCCATCAGGAACTCGTCAGCGCACTCGCGAAAAACGGGGTGACGGCGCTCGAGCCGAAAGGCGAGGTCTTCGACCCGAATCTCCACGAGGCCGTAGCGCAGGTGCCGAGCGAAGAGGCGGCCCCGAACACGGTGATCGAAGTGCTCGAGAAGGGCTATTGCATTCACGATCGTCTGCTGCGCCCGGCGCGGGTGTTGGTGGCGGTCGCTGCGGCCGGGGAAGCCGCGAAAGAAGAGACCTAGAGCCGGATCGCCTGACTGCGGTCCGCTGGGATGGAGTGGGACCGGATGGGGCGTATCATCGGAATCGATCTCGGCACCACGAATTCGTGTGTGGCGATCCTGGTGGGCGGCGAGCCCCGGGTGATCGCGAACACCGAGGGATCGCGGACGACGCCCTCGGTAGTGGCCTTTGGCGAAGCGGGGCAGCGCCTGGTTGGGCAGGTCGCGAAGCGCCAGGCGGCGACCAACCCGGTGCATACCGTCAGCGCCTGCAAGCGCCTGATCGGTCGTCGCTTCGCCAGCGAAGAGGTGCAGCAATTTTCCGAGGTCGCGTCCTTCGAGGTCGCACCCGGCTCGAATGGGGATGCCTGGATTGTCGCCGGAGGGCAGGTGCATTCGCCCCAGGCGATTTCTGCCCAGGTGCTTTCGAAGTTGAAGGATTTCGCGTCGGATGCACTCGGCGAAAGCGTGACCCAGGCCGTGGTGACGGTGCCGGCCTACTTTAGCGACGCCCAGCGGCAGGCCACGAAGGAGGCCGGCGAGATCGCGGGGCTCGAGGTGCTGCGCATCATCAACGAACCGACGGCGGCGGCGCTGGCCTACGGCGTGGGACTCGAAGAGAGTCGGCGCGTGGCGGTCTTCGATCTCGGGGGTGGCACCTTCGATGTCTCGATCCTCGAACTGGGCGAAGGGGTGGTCGAGGTGTTGAGCACCAACGGCGACACCTTCCTCGGTGGCGAGGATTTCGACAATCGCCTCGTCGAGTACCTCGCGACACGCTTCGAGGACGAGAACGACGAGGATCTTCGGAGCGACCCGGTGGCGCTGCAGCGCCTCAAAGAGGCGGCCGAGCGGGCGAAGCACGCACTCTCGTCGGAGTTGGAAGTCGAGGTGAACCTTCCCTTTCTTTCGGCGGACGACTCCGGGCCGAAGCACCTGGTAACGAAATTGCAGCGGAGCACCTTCGAGGGTCTCGTTGCGGACCTGATCGAGCGCCTGGCGGCGCCGTGTCGCCTTGCGCTGGCGGACGCGGGCCTCGAGGCCGCCGAAGTCGATGACGTCATCCTGGTGGGTGGGATGACCCGAATGCCGAAAGTGGCCGCGAAGGTGCGCGAAGTCTTCGGCCGCGACCCCCTCCTTTGCAAACTGTCGGACGGCGTGCACCCCGACGAGGTCGTTGCGCTCGGGGCGGCGATTCAGGGAGGGGTGCTGACGGGTGAG
>CAJXIC010000243.1 GCA_913054385.1 uncultured Pseudomonadota bacterium | reverse complement strand
GGAGCGCGCCGGTCTGCAGCTTCGCTTCAACCACGCGCGAGCGCCCTGAGCAACGCAGAGGCTACGGCTTCGGTGGTGGCCTCGGAATGCGCGGGATCGAGGGGCAGCGAGAGCACCTCGCGAGCGGCGGCCTCGGCCACCGGAAAGTCGCCTTCGGTGTAGCCGAGGTCGGCGAAGCGCGGATCGAGGTGCAGCGGGCGCGGGTAGTGGATGCCGGTTTCGACGCCGCTCTCTGCCATGGCTTTTGCCACGGCATCGCGACCTTCCACCCGCACCACGTAGAGATGGTAGACGTGGCGAAAGCCTTCGCGTTCCAGCGGGGTGCACGCGGGCGAATCGGCCAGCAGTTGGTTGTAGTGCGCGGCACGTGCGCGGCGCGCCTCGGTCCACGCCTCGAGGTGTCGCAACTTGACGCCGAGCACCGCGGCCTGCAGCGCGTCCATGCGCGCGTTGTTCCCGGCGCTTCCCTGCCATTCGCGCAGCGGACGGATGGCCGCGTCGCGTTCCAGATCGCAGACGGTGATCGCCCCCGCCTCGCCGATCGCTCCGAGGTTCTTCGTCGGGTAGAAGCTGAAGCAGCCGGCGTCACCCAGCGAGCCCACCGGACGTCCGCCTTCACGGGCCCCGTGGGCCTGGGCGGCGTCTTCGATCACCGCGAGTCCGCGCTCGCGCGCGAAGGCGACGATGGGCTCCATCGAAGCCGGATGCCCGTAGAGATGGACGGGAAGGACGGCACGGGTGCGGTCGCTGCAAGCGGCCGCAAGCCCGCGGGCGTCGAGGGTCAGCGTGCCGGGCTCGACGTCCACGAAGACGGGCCTCGCCCCCACGCTGCGAATGGCTGCTGCCGTCGCGACGAAGCTGTTCGGGACGGTGATGACCTCGTCGCCCTCGCCAACGCCGAGGCCCGTCAGCGCCAACTCGAGGGCGCGAGTCCCGGAGGCGACCCCGATGGCGCTCGTCGCCCCGCAGTAGGCGGCGAAGGCCTCCTCGAAGGCGGCGACCTCGGGCCCGAGCGCAAAGATTCCGCTTTCGAGGACGCGGTCGAGGGCCTCACGGATCTCGTCGCGGAGCTCTCGGTGCTGGGGGCGCAGGTCGCGGAAGCGAATCACGCCGGGACTCTACCAATCTCCAGCGCGCCGCGATTTATTTTCGGTCGGAATCGCTGCGCGCGTTGCGTGCCAGCACCGCCAGTACCGCTTCGCGCGAAAGATCCTCGCGATCGAGTCCGGGTGGGTCTGCACCAAGGGCATCGGAGAGTTTTTCCGTGGCGAGGCGCGCGCGCACCCGCGGCCAGTAGTCCGGGTCGGCCTCCTCCTGGCTCAGCCAAAAGGCGAGTCCCACCGCGTAGCCGATGCCGCCCTCGAGATCGTTGCAGAGGGTGTCGAGGATCGAAGCCATGTCGTCGCCGTTGCGGTAGGGCGAGTGGTCTTCGGCGAGCTCTTGGAGGTCGAAGCGCGCTGCGGTGGGCATGTCGCGCAGCGATTCGTATCGATCTGCGGCGATCCACGAAGCCTCGCTTGCAGCGCTCCGCTTTTCGACCCAATGGGCGCTCCATTCGCAGAGGCCGTCCTCGAGAAAGCGATCCGCGGGGTCGTCGACCATCTCGAAATCTTGCGAAAGGATCTGATGGGCCCATTCGTGAACCACCTTGCTGTATTCCTTGGCCATCTCGTTGGGGGCGCCCACGACCCAGACAGGGCGCCCCTTCGCATCCGCGGGGAAGCGGATGTGTTCGAAGTTCGCAGTGAGCACGGCGACCGCGATGGGGGGCGGAGCGATTCCGAAGAAATCCCGCAGCCCGCGGCGCGAAGCCGCCAGACGCGAGGCATGAGCCTCGACCATGGGGGGCGCGAGGCCCGCTTCGTAGTGGAGGGCGTCGGGACCGACTTCGAGGGTTTCGAGAGCGGCGAGGTCTCCGTGGACGAGTGCGCCTGCGTTCTCGGGATCGCAGTCGAAGGTGAGGTTGGCTCCCCAGCCGATCTTGCGGCTCCAGAGGGGCAGGGGGCCGCTCGCGCTGCGAAATTCCATCCAGGGGTTTTGCTCGCGCAGGCGCCCGGAGACCGGAAATTGCACCTGCCCCGCGTCATTCGTGGTGAGCACGATGGTTTCCGGGCGGGTGCGCAGCACGATGCGATCCCCCGGGACCCCGCGGCCGTAGCGCAGCAGGGTCACGGTGACGTGTCCCTCGTCGGGCAAGAGTCCGAGTTCGATCATGTCGTCGATGCCGCTCGCCCAGGTAAAGATTCCGTAGGGTACGGCGCAACCCACGAGGACTCCGAGCAGCAGTGCTTTGAGCGCAAGGTGCATTTTCATCGAAGGTTCTCCCGGTGGTTCAGGCGCGAGCCCGAAGGCCTCGCCGCCGGCGCTTCCGGCGGCGGCGGCCGATGTCGATCAGCAGCAGTGCGATCCCGCTCTCGAAGCCGAGACCGCAACCGCATTCGAGCGTCACCTTGGGCCACGGGAAGCTCGACTTCGGAAAATCGACGCGCACCTTGCAGTTGACCTTGGGAAATTCACCGTTTGGGTCCCAGAGCAGTACCGGGTTGCCCTCGGCATAGGCGTACTGGTTGGACACCTGAAAGACGGGGTCGGGCGAGAGGAAGCGCGCGCTGTCGGCGTCGAGGATGCGCGCACCGAGAAGCCGCAGACCGGCGAGGCCGGTTCCCCGCGCGAAGTCCGGGCCCGCTCCCTCGGGATCGAAGGATTCGACCACCCCGTAGGCGTTGTAGCGATGCGACTGCACCACCTGGCCCGCGTCGTCGGTCTCGAACTGCACGTTCCCCCGGAAGTCGAAGTGGCGGTAGCGGTGGCTGCGATCGACCAGGTCGAGTCGCACGTCGCCGAGATCGAGTGCCAGCGGCAGGCCCGCCGCATTGGCCTCGACGCGGCCCCCGAAGAGGAAGCGCACTTCCCCCAGCTTCGTGGTTCGGGAGAGCGGGCGGCCGAGGCCGTCCCAGGCGGCTTCTACCCAGTCGCCGACCCGCCGGATGCGGCCCTGGGCATCCCATTCGAAAGCCATGCCGTCGCGCGAGATGGTGAAACCCGCCTGATCGTATACGTAGCTGTGCCCGCCGCCTTCGAGCAGGCGATTGCCTTCGGCGTTGTAGACGAAGTCTTCGCGTAGGCCTTCTTCGGCGCGCGCGAGCAGGTTGCCGAGGGCATCGTATTCGTAGGTGGTGCGCGCGGTGTGAAAGCCTTCGGAGTAGACCAGGACACCGTCGGCCTCGAGCCGCGGTCCCGACGACGGACGCCCGAGGACGAGGTGAACGGACGTCCCCGACTCGATTCCGTAGCCGCCGGAGAACTCGTAGCGTTCGGCGGGGTGCGCGCCGGGCGAAGTGGGCAGGGCCGCTTCGTAGACGTCCAGACAGGTCGCGCGGTCCGGGACGCTGGCGCTGCAGTCCGTCTCGAAGACCAGTTCAGTCAGTTCGACAAGGTCGCCGTCCCGGTGGGTCGAGGAACGCGCGAGGCGATTCCACTCTTCATCGATCTCGAACTCGCGGACGAGTCCGTTGCCGTAGCGGATCGCGTCGAACTCGGCGCCCAGTGCCGGAACCACTCCACGCTCGAAGACAATGAGTTCTTCGCCGTCTTCTCGCAGCGCGGTGCGGCGTCCCGCCGGGTCGAGATCCGTCTCGATCTCGCGCAGCGTCGATCCGTTCGCCGCAATGAAGCGCTCGAGGGTGACGCGGCCGCGCAGATCGACTTCGAATTCCAGGCGCTCGCCGCCGGGGTAGTCGATCGCGACGCGGTTTCCGGCTGCGTCGTATTCGTAATGCTCAGCGCCCCCCCGGCTCGAATCCGCCTGAGAGACGAGTTTTCCCCTCTCCCAGGTATTGGTGACGACGGTCTCGAGCACGCCCCCTTTGAGATGACGGATCGCGACGACCCTTCCCTGCGAGTCGTAGTCGGTTTCGGTGCGCATCCCGTTGGGCCGCAGAGTCGCGACGCGGCGGTCCTGCGCATCCCATTCAAAGCGCGTGGTCTGCCAGCCGCCGTCGACGCGTTCACGGCGGGCGGTGTTGCGGCCGAGTGCGTCGTAATCGAACTCGGTATCGCCGCCGCCGGGGCGGCGGATCGCGAGGGGCTGGCCGTCGGCGCGACGCTCGATGCCAAGGGGCGCGGT
>CAJXIC010000242.1 GCA_913054385.1 uncultured Pseudomonadota bacterium | reverse complement strand
GTGAACCAGCGTCGATCGGATGACGCGATCGAGAATCCACTCTCGACCCTGGGGAGTCGCAAGCCACGACTCCCCCGTCTTGCGCTCCTTTGCGAGCAGGGGCTCGTGGTAGCCCCGCCAGGGGCGCAGCCCCGACGAATGGGTCAGCAGCTGGCGCAGTGTCACTTCTTGCTTCTCGCATTCCTCGAACTCGGGCAACACCTTCGCCACGGGGTCGTCGAGTTGCACCGCACCCTCGGAAACGAGGAGCATCAGCGCGGTCGTGGTCGCGACGGGTTTCGTCAGCGACGCGAGGTCAAAGACCGTTTCGCGGGTCACCGGAATGCGCTCGGGCCGTACACACGCGAGACCGCGAACCACCTCGTGCTCGAGCACCTCGCCGTCGCGGTGCATGCGCGCCAGCAGGACCGCACCGGGAATTTCCGCGCGCGCGATCGCCTTGTCGATGGCGCGATCCGCTCGGGCGAGCTTCTTGCGGACCACCGCCCACTTCATGACGCGCTCGCAGCACCCGGCGGGGAGGCCGTTTCCTGGATCGTCGACGCTTCGAGAAACGTAAGCGCACCGGAGTCGGAATCGAGGCGGGCGCGAGCGCCGACCGGCCAGGCAAAGTTCGCCGCGAGATGTCCGAAGCGAAGGCCTTCGACGCGTGGCAACTCGAGGGGGTCCAGCACCTCGGCCACGACCTCCTCGGCGCCGGGCGCATCCGCCTCGGCCGAGTCGCAGGCGGTCAGTGCGCCGACGCCGATGCCCAGCGCTGAGCCTTCGAGCTTTCCGGCCGCGCGCAACTGCTGGAGCATCCGATCGAGTTTATAGGGAGCCTCGTGAACATCTTCGATCAAGAGGATCCCGTCGCGGGTATCGATTTCCCACGGTGTCCCGAGGCTCGCTACCACGAGGCTGAGGGATCCGCCGCAGAGCGGCCCCTCGACGACGCCGCGCGCATTGCCTCTTCCGGGCAGCACGCGGCCCCGATCGTCGCCCTGCAGCGATTCGCAGAGGGCGTCCAGTGCCTCCGCATCGAAGCCTTCACCGCGCTCGAGCATCGGTCCGTGAATCCCCCCCAAACCCGCTACTCGTGCCTGCCAGAGGAGCAGCGTCGTGATGTCACTGTATCCCACGAGCGGCTTTGCAGCCCGGCGGATGCGCGCCGCGTCGAGGCTCTCGACGATCCGCTGGCAGCCATAGCCGCCGCGCACACAGACGATGGCGCCCACCGCCGGGTCGTCCACCAGCCGCATCAACTCGTCGGCCCGCCGCGCATCGTCCCCCGCGAGATAGCCGCGCCGCTCGGTGATGTCCTCGGAAAAGACAACCTCGAAGCCGCGCTCACACAGGGCGCGGCGCCCCGCCTCGAGACGCTCGGGGTCGATCGGCCCGGCCGGAGCCGCCAACCCGATCACACCCCCCGAAGCCAGCGCCCGCGGTCGGAACACCCCCGGCAAGGCGCCTAGAAATCCCCGTCGAAGGAACTCGGAGCCAGCGTCGGCCCCAGACCGCTTCCCGACGCCCCGGCGTAGGCGTCGTCGCGATCCCAGTCTGTAAACTGGGCGAACCGGCTGTTGAACTGGAGCTTCACCGTGCCGGTCGGACCGTTTCGCTGCTTCGCGATGATCAACTCGGCCATGTCCTCGAATTCGGTCTCGCGGTTGTAGACGACGTCGCGGTAGATAAAGGCGATCACATCGGCGTCCTGCTCGATGGCCCCGGATTCGCGCAGATCGGAGAGCAGCGGGCGCTTGTCTTCGGCTCCCCGCGATTCCGGGCCGCGGTTGAGCTGGGAAACGGCGATCACCGGAACCTTCAGCTCGCCAGCCAGACTCTTCAGACCGCGGCTGATCGCAGAAATTTCCTGCTCGCGGTTGTCGCTGCGGCCGTCGCCTCGCGCCAACTGCAGGTAGTCGACGATGATGAGATCGAGATTCTCCCGGGCGTGGAGCCTGCGCGCCTTCGCGCGGATGTCGCGTACCGTCGAAACGCTGCTGTCGTCGATCCAGATCTTCTCTTCGGCGAGGCGACCGGCGGCCGCCATCAGCTTCTTGAAGACGTCGCCGCCCATCAGTCCGCTGCGGAAGACCGACGCGTCGACCTGGGCCTCGGAAGCGAGCATTCGCAAGACCAGCGATCGCGAAGTCATTTCGAGCGAGAAGAACGCGACCTTCTTGCCGTGATCGACCGCGGTATTGCGGGCGATGTTCAATGCGAGCGCGGTTTTGCCCATGCTGGGCCGCGCCGCAATGATGATGAGGTCGCCCTCCTGGAAGCCGCCGGTCTTCTGGTCGAGACCGGCGAAACCAGTCGGCAACCCGGAGAGTTCGCCGGTTCGCCCCATCAGGCCTTCGAGAAAGCTCGCGGTCTCCTGCATTTCGTCGTTCAACGCCTTGAGGCTGCTCCTCGATCGCACGTTCCCAAGCTCGAAGATCTGCCTCTCCGCTTCATCGAATACTTCGGAAGACGGATCCGCGTCTTCGAAAGCCATTGCGGCGATTTCCGAGGAAACCTGGATCAGGCTGCGCTTCATCGCCTTGTCGCGCACGATATTCGAGTAGTGCTCGACGTTCGCGGCGATGGCCTCGTAGTCGGCGAGTTCGGCGAGGTAGGCGACCCCGCCCACGCGTTCGAGCAGGTCGCGGGTGCGCAGGTGGTGGTGGAGGACGGTCAGATCGATCGGCTCCCCGCGATCGTTCAACTCGATCATCGCCTCGAAGATCAGCTGGTGAGCCGGCTGGTAGAAATCCTCGGCTCGAATCGTCGCCACGGCGTCGCTGAGCTTCTCGGCGTCGATCATGATCGACGAGAGCACCGCCTTCTCGGCGTTGACATCCGCGGGCGGCACCCGACCCTGAGGGGTGTCGGGAAGGCGCCGTTTGCCTCCACCGGAGCGCCGGCTCGATCCCGCGGCCCAGTTTCCTGTCATTCCGGTATCCGAAGCCAAGGAACCCCCCGTCGGCGAGATGCGCCGTCAGAGCGCATCATACCACCGCGACTACCGGGAAGGGGAAACCGAAATCGGAAATGGAGCCTGGGTGCGCCTATTCTGATTTGTCGGACGGCGATTCGTCGGACAGCGATTCGTCCGACGGCGATTCGTCGCTGGAGTCACTCGCTTCGGAGTCTTCGTCCACCGAGGCCGCAGCGTCCCCGCCGCCATCCGCCGATCGGAGGCTCTCGTCGGCGTCCCTGGGCTCGTCGGCCCTCAACTCGGGCTCCTGCGGTGCGGCGGTGCCGTGAACGCGCACGGTGACGTCGACTTGCAGGTCGCGGTGCAGACGCACGCTGACGCTGTGGTCGCCGACACTGCGAATCGGCTCCGACAGACCGATCTTGCGCCGATCGATCTCGAGGCCCTGCTGGGCGAGCAGGCCCGCGATCTGGGCGGCCGTCACGGAACCGAAGAGCTTCCCCTCGGCGCCAGCGTTCGCCTCGACCTCGATCACCATGCCGCGGTAGCGATCGGCTACGGCCCGCACGTCGTCGAGTTCTCTCGACAACTTCTCGGCGATGACTCGCCGCTGATGCTCCAGCTGGGCAACCTTCGCCTCGGTGGCGAGTTCGGCCTTGCCCTGGGGGACGAGAAAATTTCGCGCGTAACCCGGTTTGACGCGGACCAGTGCGCCGGCATCACCGAGGTTCGCCACATCTTCTCGCAGAATCACCTGAACGTCGCTCACGATGACCTCCGGTTACATGTGGCTCGGCGCATAGGGCAGCAGGGCCATCTGTCGCGCCTGCTTGATCCCTGTGGCGAGACGGCGCTGATGCTTCGCGCAGGTTCCAGAAATTCGCCGCGGGGTGATCTTCCCCGTTTCGGTGATGAAGAGGCGCAGCGTCTTCGGCTCCGAGTAAACGATGGCCAGGTGCTTATCGACGCAGAAGCGACAGACCTTGCGCCGGTTGAACATCTTCTTCTTGCCCTTGCGAGCCTTCTCGCGCGCGCGCGCGCGCAGCCGCGCCTTGACACTCTGAGGCCCGCGGGAGTATTCGGGCCGATCACCGCGCGAGTAGCGGTCGTCGCGCGGGGGACGGTCGTCGCGCGAGGGGCGGCCCGTCGAATCGCCGGATTCGCTCATTCGGCTTCTCCCTCTTTCGAGGCGCTGGCCTCGGGGGCGTCAGCGCTCGCAGCTGCTGCTTCCGGTGCAGCTGCAGGCTCTTTCG
>CAJXIC010000241.1 GCA_913054385.1 uncultured Pseudomonadota bacterium | reverse complement strand
CGACGAGACGGAAGCAGCGCGTCGATTCGCGGTACCAGGCGACCGCGCGCGCGAAGTCTTGCCAGAGCCATCGCGTCGACCCTGATCGCTGGGCTTGCGCTGGCCTGCGGCTTCGAGCCCACCACCGATCCCTGGACGCCGCCCACCGGCGCCGCCACGGCGCGCGCCATCGCACCGCGAGAAGCCTGTGCGGCCTCGGTCCCCGAGCGCCAGGCGCTCTTCGGAGACCTCCACGTCCACACCGCGGTGTCGATGGACGCGAACGCCCGGGGGACCCTGTCCACCCCGGACGATGCCTACCGCTACGCCCGGGGCGAGGCGATCGAGGTCTACAGCGGCGACCCCGAGCGTCCCCTGCGCAAGGCCCAGATCGATCGTCCCCTCGACTTCGCCGCGGTGACCGACCACGCCGAGTGGATGGCGGAGGTCTCGCTCTGTACCACCCCGCGCTCCCCCACCTACAACAGCACCGGCTGTCGCATCTACCGGGGAGAGGAAGATTCCTGGCTTGCGACTTTTCTCGGGGTGGAGGGGTTCCGCGCGCGCATCGCGGGGTTGATCGGTCTCACCGGGCGCCGCGACGACGTCTGCGGCGCAACCGACGAGATCTGCCGCGCCGAATTGGGTGCCGTGTGGGGGGACATGCAGGCGTCGGCCGAGCGCTTCTACGACCGCTCCCCCGCCTGCGCCTTCACGACCTTTCACGCCTGGGAGTACAGCCACTCGCCGAAGTCGACGAAGATCCACCGCAACGTGATCCTGCGCAACGAGATCTCGCCGGAGCTCCCGATTTCGTCGCTCGAGACACCAGTGGAGATGGATCTGCGGCGGCAACTCGTCGAGCTGTGCAACGACACTGACAGCGGCTGCGAGGCCATCGTGATCCCCCACAACCCGAACCTCTCGAACGGTCAGATGTTCCGGGTCGAGTACGCCGATCTCCCCCTCGAAGAGCAGCGCGAGCAGGCGGCGCTGCGGGCGCGCCTCGAACCCATTGTCGAGATGATGCAGATCAAGGGCGAGAGCGAGTGCCGCAACGGCATGTACGGCGTGGTGGGCGAGCCCGACGAACTCTGCAACTTCGAGAAGTCTCGCGACCTGGGGATGGGGGAGGTCGAAGACTGCGGCGAGGGTGCCGAGTGGGGCGCGATGGCGGCGAAGGGCTGCACCTCCCGCACGGATTTCGTTCGCTACGCGCTGCTCGAGGGCTTGCGTGAAGAAGACCGCATCGGCGTAAACCCCTATCCCTTCGGCTTCATCGGCAGCACCGACAACCACATGGCCACGCCCGGCGCGGTGGCCGAGTACGACGTCCCCTACAAGTTCGGTGCGACGTCCGAGGTGTTGCTCACGGTGGGCGAGCGCCGCCGCGGGCCCGCCTTTTGGAGCCCGGGCGGCCTGGCGGGGGTGTGGGCCGAGGAGAACACCCGCGATGCGATCTTCGACGCGCTGAAACGACGCGAGACCTTTGCCACCAGCGGTCCGCGCATCAAACCGCGCTTCTTTGGGGGCTTCGGTCTCGATCCCAGTCTCTGCGAAGACCCGGCGCTGGTGCGCACGGCGTACCAGGCGGGGGTTCCGATGGGCGGTCGTCTGTCGGGCGCGCCGGAAGACGGGGCATCGCCGAGTTTCCTCGTTTCGGCTCTTGCCGACCCGGGCGTGGCCGGGCACCCGGGCGGACTGCTGCAGCGCATCCAGATCATCAAGGGTTGGGTCGACGACGCGGGACTCTTCCATCAGCAGGTGCACGACGTTGCGGGCGACGCCGAAAACGGCGCCGACGTCGACCTTGGTACGTGCACGCCACGTGGACCCGGGGCGACGTCGCTCTGTGCTGTCTGGAGCGATCCCGACTTCGATGCCTCGACTTCTGCCGTCTACTACGCGCGGGTGGTCGAGAACCCGAGTTGCCGCTGGTCGGCACGGCTCTGCCTCTCGCTGCCAGAAGCGGAGCGCCCCGATGGCTGCACCTCCGATCGGTTGCCGAGGGTGATCCAGGAACGCGCCTGGACCTCGCCGATCGCCTACGCCCCCTGATCGCCCCGGCGCGCCGGGTTTACGCCAGCGAGTCGTTCGTGGCGCGCGCCGCCCGCGGAGCGGTGGATGCGGGGCGCGGACGGGCTTGCCTATGCTTTCGCATCGCGTTCGTTCCGATGCGCCCGGATGAGCGCCGCGGGGAGCCCCCATGGGCCGACCGGACTTCCCCTTTTTTGACTGCGATCACCATTGCGAACGGGCGCGCACTGGTGACGCCACGCTCGGAAACGACTTCATGAATCACGCTCTATCCCGCAGCCTGCTTCTGGCAGCGCTCGTGATCGCCGCACCCGCCGTGACGCAGCCCGTGTGGGCGGCTCCAGAAACGCCGCGGCGTCCGAACGTCGTGATCCTGCTGGCTGACGATCTCGGCTTCGCCGACGTGGGCTTTCGTGGCGGCGTAATCGAAACGCCGGCCATCGATCGCTTGGCCGCGGAAGGCGTGATACTCGAGCGCTTCTATACGGCGCCGATCTGTTCGCCCACGCGGGCCGCGCTGCTCACCGGGCGCGACCCGATGGAACTGGGCATTGCCTACGACCAGATCCATCCCTGGTACAACGGCGGCCTGCCTCCCGGCGCCGAGAGCCTGGCGAAGGCCTTCCAGCGCGCGGGCTACCAGACGGCGCTCGTCGGCAAGTGGCATCTCGGCCACACCCAGGCCCACCAAACCCCCAACGCCCACGGTTTCGAGCACTTCCACGGACACCTCCACACCAATACCGACTACTTCCTCCACGAGCGCGAGGGCGGTCACGACCTCCAGGAGAACGGCCGCTCGGTGGATGCAACGGGCCGCTACCTCACCCACATCCAGGCCGAAGAAGCGGTGCGCTTCCTCGAAGAGCGCGACCCGGAGAAACCCTTCCTGCTCTACGTGCCTTTCACCGCGCCGCACAGCCCGATGCAGGCGCCCGAAGCCACGCTCGCCCGCTACGCACACCTGCCCAAGAAGAATTACCGGCGTACCTACGCCGCCATGGTTCACGAGATGGATGTGGCCATCGCGGAGATCCTCGCCGCTCTCGATGAGCAGGGGCTCGCCGAAGACACCATCGTTCTCTTTTTCAGCGACAACGGCGGCTTCTACGCCTTTGGCGCGGACAACGCGCCGCTGCGCGGCGAGAAGGGACAAGCTTTCGAGGGAGGCATTCGCGTGGCCGCCGCGATCCGTTGGCCGGGGAAACTCCCGGCAGGCGGTCGCTTCGACGCACGGATGAGTGTCCTGGACGTCTTTCCGACTCTGGCTTCGGCGGCGGCGGTCGAAATCGAGGACGACGACGGAAAGATCGACGGGATCGATCTCTGGCCCGCGTTGGGCAGCGGTGCGCCCGTCCCCGAGAGGGGGCCGCTCTTCTTTGCGTCGGAAATTCCGGTACCGGGTCTGATCCAGCTCGGTGTGATCGACGGCGACTGGAAGTTGGTGCAGGTCGTACGCGAAAGGCAGACCGAGACGCAAGTGCGGACGCTTCTCTTTCACCTTTCGGAGGATGAGAGCGAGGAGCACGACGTGGCGGCGAAGCACCCGGAAATCGTCGAAAGGCTCGCTGGAGAAATTCGCGGGTGGCGCAGTCGACATCCGATGGCGGGATATCGCGGCACGCTGGTGGCGCACCCGGGTTGGGTGGCGCCCTACGATTGGGCGAAGGCGGTGACCCCTGGCGAGCTGTTGCAGCCCAGTTGGGAGAACGAGTTGCCGCTGCCGAGGGCGCTGGTCGATGCATCGAAGGAGCGTGGAATACTGATCAGCGAGGAAGCAGTCCAGCGCATCGAAGCCAAATTGGCGAGGGAGAGGGCGGGCTGGGAGAAAGTCGCTCCCTGACCTTGCGTGCGAGGGTCGCGATCCCGACCTTCAACGTGTGTTGCATATTTGGATGAACTCCCCGCGCTACCGCGGGCGTTTCAATGGCCTGCGGGGTCGAGGCGGAAGACGATCGTCGTGTCCTCGTTCCGCATCGCCGCGATCATCCAGTCTGCGAGCCCGTATTTTTCGCGCATCAGTGCATTGACCGCGACGCGTTGTGACGGCGCGGGAACCGCCCGGAAGTGTTGGTTCTGACCGCCTCGCTCGATTGCGACCGCGGGGTGGCGATGCGCGCGCTGGGTCCAGGCGGCCTGCTCGGCGCCGCGGA
>CAJXIC010000240.1 GCA_913054385.1 uncultured Pseudomonadota bacterium | reverse complement strand
GGCGAAGAGATCCGGGTCGACGGCGGCACCCTCGCCTAACCCGGAGCCACCGATGCCCGTCGAACTCCGCGACCAACGGATCCTGCTGACGGGACCCACCAGCCAGGTTGGGCTGCCGATCGCCAGGGCCCTGGCACCCCACAACGAGGTCCACGGCGTCGCGCGCTTCCGCGATCCAGCCACTCGCGCGCCCCTCGAGGCCATCGGCGTCGAATGCATCGCCCTCGATCTGGCGGAAGGTTCCTTCGCGGCCCTCTCGGAGCAGTACGACTACGTGTTGAATTTCGCCGTCGTGAAGAGCGGTGACTTCGCCTACGACCTCTGCGCCAACGCCGAAGGCGCGGGACGCCTACTGGCCCACTGCCGCGACGCGAAGGGCTTTTTGCACTGCTCGTCGGCCGCGGTCTACGCCGAGGACGGACCGAAACCCTTCCGCGAAGACGCCCCCCTCGGCGACAACCACCGCATGCTCTTCCCGACTTATTCGATTTCGAAGATCGCCGCGGAGACCACCGTGCGCTTTGCCGCCAGGGAATTCGGGGTGCCGACGAGCATCGCCCGCTTCAGCGTGCCCTACGGCGAAAATGGCGGCTGGCCCTGGTTCCACCTGATGATGATGAAGGCGGGGTCGCCCATCGCCGTGTCGCCCGACGCGCCCAACCTCTATAACCCGATTTTCGAGGACGACTACATCGCACACCTGCCGCGCCTCTTCGAAGTCGCCACCCCCGAGACCACCACCCTCAACTGGGGTGGCAGCGAAGCGGTGGCGATCGAAGAATGGTGCGCCTGGCTCGGCGAACTCACAGGCCTCGAGCCGCAATTCGAGACCCGGGAAGGCGTGCTCGCGCCGCTCCCAATCTGCACCGAAAAAATGGATCGGCTCATCGGCCCCACCCGCGTCGACTGGCGCAGCGGAATTCGCCGCCTGGTGAAGGCCCGCAACCCGGAACTCTTGAAACCCGAATACGCCTGAAAAGCATTCGACTCCGTCGCCCGCCACACCGCCCGAAAGGAAAACTTGTGAAACTCTATGACAGCATCGGCCCGAACCCGCGCCTCGTGCGCATCGTACTGCTCGAAAAAGGCATCGAAGTGCCGACCGAACAGGTCGACCTGATGGGGGGAGAAAATCGGAAGGCCGCCCACCTCGCTCGCAACCCAGCCGGGCAGATGCCCTGCCTCGAACTCGACGACGGGAGCTTCGTCTCGGAGATCACGGCAATCGCCGAATACCTCGAAGAACTCCACCCCACCCCGGCGCTCATCGGCACCACCCCCTCCGAACGCGCCGAAACACGGATGTGGACCCGGCGCCTCGACCTCAACGTGATCGAGCCGATGGTCGCAGGCTTCCGCTACGCCGAGGGCCTGCCGATCTTCAAGGATCGCATCCGCACGATCCCCGAGGCCGCCGACGGGCTGAAAGCCCTGGCCCAGGACCACCTGGCAAAGGTCGACGCGCACCTCGCCGACAACGAGTGGATCTGCGGTGATCGCTATAGCCTCGCCGACGTTCTGCTCTACGCCTTCCTCGATTTCGCAGCGGGCGTAGGCCAACCCCGCGACCCCGCACACACCGCACTCGGCGCCTGGTTCGATCGCGCCAACGCAAGGCCCAGCGCCGAGGCCAGCCTGCACCCGGCGGCCGCCGCCGGCGGCATGCGGGCCTAGGGCGCGTCGTGGCCGGAGCGGCCGTCGTGATCGGCGTCGGGGCCGAGCAGGGCACCGGCGCCGCCCTGGCGCGCCGCTTTGCAAGGGAAGGACTGCCCACCTTCGTCGCCGGGCGGACCCCCGAAAAGGTCGAAGCCGTCGCAGCCGCAATTCGCAGCGAGGGCTTCCTGGCCCAGGCAATCGTGGCGGACTGCACCGTGATCGACGACGTGCTGCGCCTGCTCGATACCGCCGAAGCGGCCGCCGGCTCCCTCGAAGCGGTGCTCTACAACGCCGGCAACAACCGCTTCGCGCCGCTGCTCGAGATGGACGACGCCTTTTTCGAGGACCTCTGGCGTGTGTGTTGCTTCGGCGGCTTTCTCGTCGGGCGTGAAGCCGCGCGCCGCATGCTCCCGAATGGGCGGGGCTCGATCCTGTTTACCGGGGCCACCGCCTCGATGCGGGCGCGCCCGCCCTTCACGGCCTTCGCCTCAGCGAAGGCCGGCCTGCGCGCGGTCGCGCACGGCATGGCGCGCGAGTTCGGTCCCCAGGGAATCCACGTCGGCCACCTGGTGATCGACGGCGTGATCGACGGCGACCAGGTGAATACGAAGTTCCCGCAGTTGAAGGAACGCCTCGGCAAGGAGGGCATGCTCGCCGTCGACGACATCGCCGACGCCTTCTGGTCGCTCCACGCCCAGCCACGCAGTGCCTGGACCCTCGAACTCGACCTGCGCCCGTCCCGCGAGACGTTCTAGCCTTGCCCCCTCACCGAAGGAGGAAGCCAATGGCCCCGAAAGTGCTCGATCCCGTGCTCCTGGCGGCGAGACTTCCGGCTTCGGATCGGCCAGCCTCCCCCACACCGGCGGCGCTTGCGCCTGGCGTTGGCGGCCGCTCACAGCGTCGTCTTCGAACTTGCGGGCACACCACGCCTTGCCATCGCCGCCGCGCTACGGCTCCCTTGACCCAAGCAAAACCCGTCACGCCATCTGGAGCTTCTCCAGCAGCGTCGCGAACAACCCGGTAAACCCATCGCCGCAGCCCCCAACCAGTCCCAGGAGAAAAAGCATGTCCCCCACCCTTCCCGAAACCGGCCTCCAGTTGCAGTCGTGCATTCGCAGCGACGCAACCCTCGAACTTTCGCTGGCCGAAGTGCCCGTAGCCGACCCCGGTGAGGGCGAGGTGCTCGTGCGGGTGGAAGCCGCACCGATCAACCCCTCGGACATGGGGCTGCTCTTTGGTCCCGCCGACATGACGAGCGCCCGCGCCAGCGGCTCGCCGGATCGTCCCGTAGTCACCGCCGACGTTCCCAAGCACCTGCTGGCGAGCGTTGCCGCGCGCCTCGATCAGGCACTCCCCTGTGGCAACGAGGGCGCCGGCGTGGTCGTGGCGGCGGGCTCTTCAGAGGCCGCCCAGGCGCTACTCGGGCGCACCGTCGCGCTGCTTGGCGGGGGACTCTACGCCCAGTACCGCACGGCACCCGCGGGCCTCTGCCTGGCGCTCCCCAAGGGCACGACGTCGGCCCAGGGTGCGAGCTGCTTCGTCAACCCGCTGACGGCCCTGGGCATGGTCGAGACCATGAAACTCGAGGGACACACGGCCCTCGTGCACACCGCAGCCGCCTCGAACCTGGGACAGATGCTCGTAAAGCTCTGCCTCGCCGACGACGTGCCGCTGGTGAACATCGTGCGCAAACCCGAGCAGGTGGATCTGCTTTCCGCACTGGGCGCGAAATTCATCTGCGATTCCAGCACTCCGAACTTTCGCGCCTCTCTGGTGGACGCTCTGGCGGAGACCGGGGCGACCCTCGCCTTCGACGCCACCGGCGGCGGCGACCTGGCGAGCCAGATCCTCTCGGCCATGGAGACGGCCCTCGGACGCAACGCCACCGAATACAGTCGCTACGGCTCCGAGACACACAAGCAGGTCTATCTCTACGGCGGACTCGAACGCTCAAAGACCCGTCTCGACCGAACCTACGGCATGGCCTGGGGCGTGGGCGGGTGGTTGCTGCCGCCCTTCCTGAAGCGCGTCGGCTTTGCGGCCGTGGACGAGCTTCGCCAGCGCGTGGCCCGGGAGATCATCACCACTTTCGCCAGCCAATACACCCGCGAGGTCTCGCTGGCCGAGGCCCTACAACTCGACAGCATCGCCCTCTATGGGCGCCAGGCCACCGGCGAGAAGTTGCTCGTCAATCCGAGCCTTGCGCGCTGAAAGCCATCGCGCCGCGCCCCGACACCGCCGCACCCCGAAGGAGCCCCATGACCGAGCGCAACTACGACGCCGACCTCCTGCCGATCCTCCCGCTGCTGCCCGACATCTCGGACCTGGCAACGGCCGAGGCCATCCAGAAGGTGCGCAGCACCGGGCTCTCCTTTGGCGACCCGCCGCCGGTTCTCGACGACGTGGTGCGCGAGGAGCGCGAAGTGCCCGGACCCGAAGGGGCGCCGCCCGTTGCGGTGCGGATCCATCGCCCGAAGGCGGCCTCGGATTCGGCCCGGCCGGGGCTCTTCGAGATCCA
>CAJXIC010000239.1 GCA_913054385.1 uncultured Pseudomonadota bacterium | reverse complement strand
GCCGTGCCTTCGGCGTCGGCCGCCGAGCCAGCACCCGATGCCGTTGCGTTGACGCCTGCGGTCGAGCCCTGACCCGTAGCCGTACCTTCTGCGTCGGCCGTCGAGCCAGCACCCGATGCCGTCGCGTTGGCGCCGTCGGCCAGTGCCGAATGACCTGTGGCCGTAGCGCCGTCGTCGTTGGCCTCGGACAGGGCACCGGTCGCCGTGGAGTTGTCCGCGTCGGCGATGGCTCCCGAACCGGTGGCCGTACTCTCGGTACCGCTGGCGTCTGCGAAGGCGCCGGTAGCCGTACCCTGGTCCCCCGCCGTGGCGAAGAAGCCCGTGGCCGTACCGCCCTCGCCAAAGGCGTCTGCCAGGGCACCCGTCGCCGTCGAGAAGTCGCCATCCGCAAGCGCCGCAGCGCCGGTCGCGGTGCTGCTATCGCCCTGGGCATCCGCGAAGGAGCCCGTGGCCGTAGCATCGATGTTCTGCGCCGTCGCGCCCGAACCCGTGGCCGTCGCGCCGTCCGTATCGGCAATCGCACTTTCGCCCAGTGCGGTGGTGTCGTCGGCCGAAGCCTCCGAGGCATCACCGAGGGCCGTCGAAGCCGTCCCGCTCGCCGCGGCATCGTGACCGACTGCCGTACCACCGGCGGCATCAACGTTCGCACCCACACCAACAGCCGTTGCGTTGTCCACGTCGTTTGCGGTGGTACCGGCTTCGCCGATCACGAGTGACTCACTGCCGTTCGCGCCGGCGGAATTGCTACCGCAAATTGTGGAGTTCGTCCCACTAAATTCACAGGCTTGCGCGCTCGCCTCGTCGCTCAGCAGTGTCAGCGCAAGGAACGGAACGACTGCCAGCAGCAGCCAGGTCGTCCAGCCGCGCGTGGTGGTGGTGGTGGTGGAAGACATCATCGGAAGCTCCTTCGGAGGGTGCGGGCCCTCGTACTACTCATGCGAAACAGGTGATTGACAAGCGCGCGGGCGAGGCAGTCCCGTGCGCGAAACAAAATCGTTTCGCGCCGACCGGGAATCGGATCGACAACGGATGCCTCGAGGCAGGGGTCGCTCCTCGCCCACGGCTGGGCTTTGCGACCATACACCGTGTCGAGGCGAAGACTTCCAGCCCAAAATGAACAAAGTGACCAAATTTTCGGAACGTGCGAACGCACTTTGCACTTGCGCGAAGCCCGGCGACGGCGCGACTCGCAGTTTCGAGTGCGTGGGAAAAGACCCCCGACGGTTTGCAGATTCTGACGCGGCGACGCGAAACGAAGCCGATTCCGCGACACACAAGAACGCTATTTGAAGCTTGTCACCAGAACGATGCGACCCGAAGCGCGATTCTAAAACGCGACAGGCCTTCGGCATTCGTGGTGCGTTGCTTCGAAATGCGGCGGCGGTCGACGCGCGGGGGCGCCCCCCGAAATCTACGCTTCAGAGGCCTTGCCCACTCGCTGAATCGGCGGGCCCGGACCAAGCTCGTCCCAGAAGCCGCCGACGACCGGCCGGCCACCGCCGCAACTAGCGACCCTCGCAGCGAAATCCCGGCGTCCACCGCTGGCGCCCCCCGCGCCACCCGGCGCTTGCGGAGTGCCGCAGGGGCCCCTATTTTCCGGCCTCCCCGGCGACCGGGCCCACCCGGGGCTCGTGCGAAGCACCGGAACCAGCGATCCCCGGCAGCTGCCAGGCGGCTCCCAACGAAGGCAAGCATGGCCAAGACCTCACAGATCCACCGCGACCTCAAGCGCAAGAAGCTGATCGCGAAATACGCCGAGAAGCGCGCCGAACTGCGCAAGCGGCTGAACGACGCCGAAGTCTCGATCGAAGAGAAGTTCGAGATCCAGGAGGCCTTTGCGAAGCTGCCGCGCAATTCGTGCCCGACGCGGCTCAACCGCCGCTGCGTGATCTCGGGACGCTCGAAGGGCTACTACCGCAAGTTCGGCATTTCGCGCATCGCGCTGCGCGAACTCGCACTGCGCGGCCAGCTGCCGGGCATGCGCAAGAGCAGCTGGTAGCCGAGCCGGCGGAGTTCTCATGAAGCCCGATATCCACCCCGATTATCACCCCGTCCTCTTCGTCGATTCGGCGACAGGAAAAGAATGGGTGACGCGCTCGACGCTCACCTCGAAGGAGTCCCGCGAGGTCGACGGCGAGGAAATGCCGGTGGTGCGCCTCGAGATCTCGTCGGAGAGCCACCCCTTCTGGACCGGCACCATGCGCGAACTCGACACCGACGGGAAGATCGACCGCTTCCGCAAGCGCTACGGCGGCAAAAAGAAAACTTGAAGGCCTAGCGCCTGTCTGGTCGACGACGGGTCGGTCGCGCGGGAAGCGCCGGGCCTTGCCCCAGCGCGCAGCGCATCTAGCCCCGCGCTTCCATCCTCTTCTGGATGCGCCGCTTCAGGCGCCGTGCCAGTTCGGGCAGGCGGGCGTCGTCGGTCCCGAGCAGGAAAGCGTCGAGACCACCGCGCTTCTGCACCGTGCGCAGCGCCCGGGTCGAGACCCGCAGCGGCACTGCACGGCCAAGCGCCTCGGAAACCAGCGAAACCTTCTGCAGGTTCACCTGGAAGCGGCGATTCGTCTTGCGGTTCGAATGGGACACATTGTGTCCGAACTGAACCTGTTTTCCGGTGAGCGAGCAGCGTCGCGACATGGCGGTCTCCTAGAGGTGCCACCCAGCGGGGCACGAGCGGGTTGGAACCCCGCGAGGCGGGACGGATAGCGAGGGGGCACCCCCCGGTCAAGCTGCCTAGAATCGCCCCCGCAGGAGCGCGCTTGAGCGCCATCTGGCCCACAGGAGAGCCTCCCATGCCCGCCAAACTGCCGAAGCACAGCCAGACCCCCGAGCAGGTGCTGGCCGCCATGCGCGAGAAGAAGGCCGCGGACGCCGATTGGCGCGGCGGGCGCACCTTCAGCCTGGTCTACCCGGCGGGCGACGACGTCGACGCCCTGCTGCGCGAGGCACAGCTCCTCTACCTGTACGAGAACGCCCTCAACCCCTTCCGCTTCCCGAGCCTGCGCAGCATGGAGGTCGACGTGGTGGGGATCGCCGCTTCGCTGCTCCACGGCGGCGAGGACGCCGACGGCGCCATGACCTCGGGCGGTACCGAGAGCATCCTGTTGGCGGCGAAGACGGCGCTGTTCCGGGCCCGGGCCGAACGCGGCGTCAAAGACCCGCAGATGCTCGTGCCCTTCTCCGCCCACCCGGCTTTTGCGAAAGCCTGCGAGCTGCTGGGGATCGAGCGCGTGGTGGTGCCGCTGCAGGACGACCTGCGCGCCGACCCGAAGGCCGCCGCCGAACTGGTAAACGAGCGCACCGTGATGATGCTCGGCTCCGCCCCCTGTTACCCCTTCGGCGTGATCGATCCGATCGAGGAACTCGCGGGCATCGCCGCCCGGCGCAACATCCACTTCCACACCGATGCCTGTCTCGGCGGTTTCGTGCTGCCCTTCTTCGAGAAGCTCGGGCGGAAGGTAGCCCCCTTCGACTTTCGGGTGGAGGGGGTCTCGACGATCTCGACCGACGTCCACAAATATGGCTACGCCACAAAGGGCGCCTCGGTGATCGCCCACCGCTCGCGCAGCACGCTGCTCGAGCACCAGCTCTTCAAGTTCCGCGATTGGCCGGGGGGCGGCTACGCCTCCTTTGCCATGGCCGGCGCGCGTCCGGCGGCCCCGATCGCCGCGGCCTGGGCGGTGCTGCACTATCTCGGCGAGGAGGGCTACCTGCGCCTGGCCCGCCGCCTCGCCGAAACCATGGACCGCCTGCAGAGCGGCGTGGCGGCAATTGCGGGGCTCGCGGTGGTGGGCGAACCCGAAATGACGCTCTTCGCCTTCACCGCCGCCGAGGGAAGCGACCTCGACATTTTTGCGGTAGGCGACGCCATGGACGAGCGCGGCTGGTGTCTCGATCGACAGAACAGCCCCGATGCGCTGCACCTGATGATCTCGCCGGAGCACGACCGCATCGTCGACGACTTTCTCGCGGATCTCGGTGCGGCAGCAAAGGTGCGCGGCCCGTCCAGGGGCGGCGAGGCGCGCTACTCGTAGCCGGCGCCCCGGAGACGCAGCGGAAGGACGCGAATGCCGGCCCTCGAAGAAGTGGTGATCGTCGGAGCCTCGCTGGCCGGCTGGCGCGCCGCCGAGGCGCTGCGGCAACTGGGCTTTGCGGGGCGCGTGGTGCTGATCGGGGACGAGGAGCGC
>CAJXIC010000238.1 GCA_913054385.1 uncultured Pseudomonadota bacterium | reverse complement strand
TCTCGATGCGATCGCAGCGGAATCATCCGAGGGTCGGTCCGCGTGAGCAGGATGTCCTACGGGCGCGCGTTCGGATGGTGGGCCGAGCGGGCCCCCGAGGCCCCGGTCGTGATCTTCGAAGACCAGGTGCGAACGCGGGCGCAACTCGAAAGCGCTTCGAACCGGCGCGCTCGGCTCTACCTCGAAGCCGGAGTCGCCTCCGGAGATCGGGTGACGATTGCGCTTCCCAACGGACCGGAGTTCTTCGAGTGCTGTCTCGCCGCCTGGAAGCTCGGCGCCACGCCGAGCCCGGTTTCCTCGCAGCTCCCGGAGATCGAACGCCGCGCAATCATCGAAGTCGCCGAACCGGCCTTCATCGCGGGCGCTCCAAAGGGGCGTTACGGTGCGACGCCTTCGCATCCGGTGGGCTTCGCGGCTCCTGGCGAGATCGACGATGCGCCGCTGCCCGATGTCATTCCACGCAACGCGCGCGCGCTCGCTTCCGGCGGTAGCACCGGCCGGCCCAAGTTGATCGTCACCACCGAGCCCGCGGTCTGCGACCCAGAGGTGCCGCCGGGGCCCACCCAGGCCAACGGGCCCACGCTGATTCCCGGGCCTCTCTACCATGCGGGTCCCTTCATGGCCTCTTGGCAGTCGATCTTTTCCGGCGGCTGCGTCGTGTTGATGCCGCGCTTCGACGCGCTCCGTGCTCTCGCGTTGATGGAAGAGCACCGCATCGATTGGGTGCTCTTCGTGCCGACCATGATGCAGCGGATCTGGCGGTTGCCCCGGGCCGAGCGCGAGCGCTTCGATCTTTCGGCGCTGCGTATCGTGATGTGCACCGGGGCGCCGAGTGCCGAGTGGCTGAAGCGCGCGTGGATCGACTGGCTTGGCCCCGAACGGATCTTCGAGGCCTACGGCGGGTCCGAGCGCATCGCCGGCACGATGATTTCCGGTAGCGAGTGGCTCGCGCACCCGGGGTCGGTGGGGAAGCCGACGGCCGGGCGACGGGTGCGGGTGCTCGACGCGGAGGGGCACGAGTGTCCGCCGGGAGTGATGGGCGAAGTCTTCATGATGCCGCCCGGCGGGCAGGGATCGACCTACCGATACGTCGGCGACGAGGACATGCCCGCCTTCGACGGCTGGGAGTCGCTCGGCGACCTGGGGAAGCTCGACGAGGAGGGCTACCTCTATCTCGGTGACCGCAAGTCCGACATGATCCTCTGTGGCGGGGCGAACGTGTTTCCCGCGGAAGTCGAGGCGGCCATCGACGCACACCCTGCCGTGCGCTCGAGCGCGGTGATCGGCCTGCCCGACGACGATCTCGGGAGCCGCATCCACGCCCTTGTCGATGCCCCAGGCGGCCTCGACGAGGCCGAGCTGTGCGAGCATCTCGAAGCCCAATTGGTGCGCTACAAGATTCCACGCAGCTTCGAGTTCTGCGACGAGCCCCTGCGCGACGATGCTGGCAAGGTGCGACGCTCGGCGCTGCGCGAAGCACGCATCGCCAAGGGCCGCGAATCCGAATCACAAGAAAAGGACTGAAGCATGCCGCTCTCCGCCGATCAGGTTTCCGATCGCATCGAGATCAACGATCTGCTGGTGCGTTATACGCGCGCCATCGACACCCGCGATTGGGATCTTCTCGACACCTGCTTCACGCCCGACGCCCACATCGATTACAAATCTTCCGGCGGCGTTGCCGGGAGCTACCCGGAGGTGCGCGCCTGGCTGGCGAAGGCCCTGGCCCAGTTCGATGCGATGATGCACCTGGTCTCGAATTCGAGTGTCGAACTCGACGGCGACAGCGCGCGCGCTCGAACCTATGTGCTGAACCCGATGGGCATGAAGCAGGCCGACGGGAGCCTTCACTTCTTCACCGTCGCCGCCGACTACAAGGATCGCCTGGTGCGAACGCCGGAAGGCTGGCGCATCGCCGAGCGCATTGAAGAACAGATGTTCGTGCAGGGCGGGATGCCGTCGGGAGTCCGCGCACCGAAGTGAAACCGCTGCCCGTTCGGGCAGCAGAAGGATGGGGAGAACGAGATGAAGATCGACGGTGGACTCTTTGGCGATTTCGAGGGCGTGAAGGGCCGCATCGAGACGCTCGAAGCCGATGGCTTCGACGGCGCGATTTCCGCGGAGATGGCGAGTGATCCCTTCCTTCCGCTGCTGCTCGCGGCCGAGCACAGCGAGAAGATCGAATTGATGACTTCGATCGCGGTGGCCTTCGCGCGCAACCCCATGAACGTGGCGAACCTCGCCCACGATCTGAACGCCTACTCGAAGGGGCGCTTCACGGTGGGTCTCGGATCGCAGATCAAGCCCCACATCACCCGGCGCTTCAGCATGCCCTGGTCGCATCCGGCGCCGCGGATGCGCGAGTTCATCCTGGCCATGCGTGCGATCTGGGCCTGCTGGTACGAGGGGAAGCCCCTCGAGTTCCAGGGCGAATTCTACTCGCACACGCTGATGACGCCGATGTTCTCGCCCAAGAACACCGAGTACGGTGCGCCGCGGGTCTTCCTGGCGGCGGTCGGTCCGAAGATGACCGAGGTGGCAGGAGAGGTCGGCGACGGGCTGATCGCCCACGGTTTCACCACCGAGAAGTACCTGCGCGAAGTGACACTGCCCGCAATGGAACGCGGTCTCGCGAAAGCCGGACGCGACCGTCGCAATTTCGAGGTGAGCTGCCCCGTCTTCGTGGTGACCGGCGATGGCGACGAAGAACGCGAGGCCTCGCGCAGGGGCGCTTGCCAGCAGCTTGCCTTCTACGCCTCGACGCCGACCTATCGGCCGGTGCTCGAACTCCACGGCTGGGAGGAGGTCGGCCGTGAACTCACACGGCTCTCGAAGCAGGGCGAGTGGGTAAAAATGGGGACCTACATCAGCGACGAGATGCTCGAGGTCTTCGCGATCGTGGCGGATCCCGACGACGTAGCACCGCGGCTGGTCGAGCGCTTCGGCGGGGCCATCGACCGCCTCGCCTGCACCTTCGCCTTCGTCTCGAAAGAGCAGCGTGAAGCTGCGATGCAGACCCTCCACGACGCCGACTGACCCCTGGCATCCAGCCAACAACGTCCCTGTCTTTTTCTGTTTTCAGTCCTCGAAGACGGGGGGGCGTTTTTCGCGGCGGGCGCGGATGGCCTCGTCGAGGTTCTTGGTGAGCATCCGCACCAGGAGTTGGTTGCGGTTCTCGAGATCGATGGCGGCTTCGAGGCTGCCGATCTCGAGCGAGGACCACAGCAGCTTCTTCGTCATGGCGACCCCGAAGGTGCTGTAGCCGTTGATCTGCTCGGCGAGGTCGAGGGCCTCCTCTAGTAGGCGGTCACCTTCGACCACGCGCGACACCAAGCCGATGCGTTCGGCTTCTGCGGCCTCGACCACGCGTCCAGAGAGCAGGATCTCGTTCGCCCGGGAGGCGCCGATCAAACGCGGCAGCAGGTAGGAGGCGCCGAGTTCGACGGCGGACAGCCCGTTGTTGATACCCGCTGCGTTGAAGCGCGCACCGGGGCCCGCCAACCGAATGTCCGCGCCGAGCGAGAGGCAGAAACCGCCGCCGTAGGCGGGGCCGCCCACCGCCGCGATGATCGGTTGAGGAAGGGCGCGCATTTTGGGGACGAGCCCACTCATCGTCTCCATCGCGCGGATCGCGATGCGCCCGAGGGTCATCCCGGCGGTGCCGGGCGGCACGCCCACGTCCTCGAGGTTGAGTCCCGAACAGAATCCTTCGCCGCTGCCGGTGAGCACGGCCACGCTGCAGTCGTTGTCGGCGGCGACGGCAGCGAGTGCCCCGTAGAGCTTCTCCACCAACTCGAAGGACATCGAGTTCAGCGTTGCGGGGTCGTCGAGGGTGATGAGGCTCACACCCTCGCGGGGTTTCGTGACGTTGACTTCGGGCATCGCCTCAGTCTCCGGGTGAGTGCTTCTCGCGCAGGGCGCGGCTTTCGCGCTGCTCGTTCGCCATCGCTTCTTCCATCGAGGCCTCGGCGCCGAAGCCGATCAGTTGCCTCGCCGCGGCGAGTACCTCGGGCTTACACTGGGCGAGGCCCAACGCGATCTCGCGGGCGCTGGCTGTGAGTTCCCCGTCTGGAACCACGCGGTGCACCAGGCCGATGCGCAGCGCTTCCGCGGCGTCGATGGTGCGTCCCGAGAGCACCAGATCGAGGGCGGCGCCGCGGCCGACGATGCGTGGCAGCAGGTGGGTGCTGCCGA
>CAJXIC010000237.1 GCA_913054385.1 uncultured Pseudomonadota bacterium | reverse complement strand
TGGGGTTCGGGCCCGGGGGTGCGGCCACGGCGCGTGGTGGAGCGGGCTAGGCCAGGCCGATCGAAGCGTCGAGATAGACGTCCTGGATCAGGTTCAGGAGTTTCACGCCCTCCTGCATCGGGCGCTGGAAGGCCTTGCGGCCGGAGATCAAACCAGTGCCGCCGGCACGCTTGTTGATCACGGCGGTCATCACGGCTTCTTGGAAGTCGTTGTCTCCGGAAGCGCCGCCCGAATTGATCAGGCCCATCCGGCCCATGTAGCAGCCAGCAACCTGGTAGCGGGTGAGGTCGATCGGGTGGTCGCTGGAGAGCGACTCGTAGACGAGCTTGTGGGTCTTTGCGAAGCCGAGGGCCGTAAACCCGCCGTTGTTCTCGGGGAGTTTCTGCTTGATGATGTCGGCCTCGATGGTGACACCAAGGTGGTTCGCCTGGCTCGTGAGGTCGGCCGCTGCGTGGTAGTCGACGCCATCCTTTTTGAAGCCGCTGTTGCGCAGGTAGCACCACAGGATGGTCGCGAGGCCGAGTTCGTGGGCGAGATGGAAGGCCTGGCTCACCTCCTGGATCTGCCGGCCCGACTCCGCGGAGCCGAAGTAGATGGTCGCGCCGACGGCGGCCGCTCCCATGTCCGCCGCCTGCTCGACCTGCGCGAACATGATCTGGTCGAAGTCGTTGGGGTAGGTGAGCAACTCGTTGTGGTTGAGCTTCATGATGAAGGGGATGCGGTGGGCGTGGCGTCGCGCGACAGAACCGAGGACGCCGAGGGTCGACGCCACCGCGTTGCAGCCGCCTTCGTGGGCGAGCTGGATCAGGTTCTCGGGGTCGAAGTAGAGGGGGTTGGGCGCAAACGAGGCGCCGGCGGTGTGCTCGATGCCCTGATCGACTGGCAGGATCGAGACGTACCCCGTTCCGCCGAGGCGACCGTGCGAGAAGATCGATTGCAGATTCCGCAGCACCGGGATCGTGCGGTCGGTCTGGGAGACGACACGGTCGACGAAATCGGGTCCCGGTGCGTGGAGCGCGCTGGAGGCGATCGTCTTGCACTGGTGGCCGAGGAGTGACTCGGCGTGATCGCCGAGGAGTTCCAGGACTTCTGCGTTCGGGGAGGCGCTTGCCGCCATCGTCTTCGCTCCTATCCAGTTTGGTTCCGGAAACGAATGGTTCCGAGTGGCTGGGTCGCCTGTCTGCGCGCGCTCGAAACCGCGGGCGGTGCAGCGGGCCGACCCGCTCGAGGCCCGCCTCGAGCGGCCAGCAGGGTACCGCTTCCCCTGGCGGGTGGCGACCGATTCGAGGGTCGTAGAGGGCCCGATCCGGCGTTTCGTTGGCGCTGTGAGAAGCCAGGCCGAGCGCGCGCGGTGCCTGCGGTAGACTCCGGTGGGATTTCGCCAGTGAGGAAGCGCATTGGTCACGTCAGACGAGTTTCGGGAAGCGATGGGACGCTGGCCGACCGGCGTCAGCATCGTGACCTCGCGAGACGGCGAGGAGATCCACGGAATGACCGTCTCCGACTTCAGCGGCGTCTCGCTCTCCCCGCCGCTGGTCCTGGTGTGCGCGTCGCATGACAGCATCACGCGCGGAGTGATCGCAGCCAGCCGCTGTTTTGCGGTCAACGTGCTCGCCGCAAACCAGCGCGAGCTGTCGAATCGCTTCGCCTCCAAGAAGGATGAGCATCGCCGCTTCGAAGGGGTTGCGTTTGGCGAGGGAGTGACCGGGGCCCCGTTGCTCGACGACGCCGCAGCCATCTTCGACTGCCGACTGCATGCGACCTTCGAGGCCGGGGATCACGATATCTACGTGGGCGCGGTCGAAAGCGTGCGTCTGCGAGACTGCGAGCCGCTCGTGTACTTCGGCGGGAGCTACGATCGCCTCGCTTCCCACACCGTTTCCGAGGCGTGAAGGTCTCCTTCGTCGTCTACTCCGACTATCTCTGCCCCTGGTGCTTCAATGCCTTCGTGCGCCTCAGGCAGATCGAAGACGAGTACGGCGAGCGTGTGGCCTTCGATTGGCGCAGCTACCTGCTGCGGCCCGAGCCGCGTCGGCCGGGAGACGAGAAGGGCGCCCTCGAGCGCTTCCGTGCCTACACCCACAGCTGGCAGCGACCCGCGAGCGAAAGCGATAGCGGGGTCTTTGGAACCTGGGGCGATGCCGCGCCGCCGTCCCACAGCCTGCCCCCCCAGATCGCGGCCCGGGCCGCGGCACGCTTTGGGACCGTCTCCCTGCGCGCCTTCCAGGCGGAACTCTTCGCGCGCTACTTCTCGCAGTGTCGCGACATCTCCGCCCCGGAGGAGTTGGAAGCCGCCTGGCAAAGTGCCGGACTCCCCGGCGATCTATCCTCTCTGCGGGGGGATGCGGGGCTCGAACGCGCGGTTCGGGACGACCATCGCGAGGCCCTCGAAGTCGGCGCCACCGGCGTTCCCGGCGTGCGGCTCAAGGGCAACCCCGCGATCGTCGTGGGGGCGCAGCCGGTTGCGGTCTACCGCCGCTGGGTGGAGCGACAGTTCGCTCGGGCCGCGGGGGAAACGCCGTAGCCTCGCGCCGGAGCTTCTGATCCCAGGAGGTCCCGAATGGTGCGGCAGAGAGGATTCGAACCTCCACGGGGTTGCCCCCACCAGCCCCTCAAGCTGGCGCGTCTGCCAGTTCCGCCACTGCCGCACATCATCGAAGGCTCGCGAACATACCGAAGCGAACCCGCGTCGTCAGCGAACCCGCGTAGTCAGCGGATTCGCCTGGTCAACGAATTCGCTTCGCCCGCGAGGTTCAGGGGCTGCCGGCGCCGTCCGTCCCGTCTGCCCCGTCCGGCTCTGCGCTCGTCGGCTTCGCCGGCTGCGGGATTTCCTGCAGCGTATTCGCCGAGGCACCGCTCGCTTCGCTGTCGCCCGCTGCGACCGGCGCTTCGGAATTGGCCTGGGAATCGCTGTCGAAGATCTGCCCGTCTTTGTCGTGCAGGTTCACGTAGGCCAGGCTGATGCTCGTGAGCATGAAGATCGCCGCGCAGGCGCTGGTCAGCTTGGTCAGGAAGTTTCCCGCACCGCGGCCGCCGAAGACCGTGTTGGCGCCGCCGCCCCCGAAGGCCGCGCCCATGTCGGCACCCTTGCCGCGCTGCAGCAGTACCACCGTGACGAGCACGATGCAGACCATGACGTGCAGGGCGATGAGAAAAGTAGTCACTGGGTTGCCTCCGGTTCCTGGAAGAGGACGATTCGAGCGAAGCTCGCGGGGTCCAGGCTGGCCCCCCCGACGAGTGCTCCGTCGATGTCTTCCTGGGACATGATATCGCGAACGTTCTCGGGTTTGACAGAGCCCCCGTATTGGATGCGGATGATCTCGGCGGTGGCTCCGTAGAGCGCTCGCAGGCGCTCTCGGATGAAGGCGTGGATGGCCTGGGCCATTTCTGGAGTCGCGGTCTTGCCGGTCCCGATGGCCCAGACCGGCTCGTAGGCCACCACGACCTCGGCGGCGCGATCTTGCGGGATCCGCGCGAGGCTGGCCTCGAGTTGGCCTGCGACGATGGCTTCCGCGCGGTCGGCCTCGCGTTCTTCGAGGGTTTCGCCCACGCAGACGATGGGGCGGATCCCGGCGGCGAGCAGCGCCTCGGCCTTGGCGGCCACGAAATCACTCGACTCCCGGTAGAGGGCGCGCCGCTCGCTGTGCCCCACCACGCCGTAACCACAGCCCAGCTCGCGCAACATCGAAACCGCGATCTCCCCGGTGAAAGCGCCGCTGGCTTCGGGGTTTACGTTCTGGGCGGCCAGCGCCACCGCCGAGCCCGAAAGCGCCTGGCCCAGCCGGTCAAGAGCGGTGAAGGGAGGAGCGATCACGATGTCGACGGAGTCGGCCCCTGCAACCAGCGGGAGAAACGCAGCGGCGAAGGCGGTCGCCTCGGCGGCGCCCTTCTGCATCTTCCAATTGGCGGCGAGGATCGGTCGGCGTTGATGGGGTGAACTCATGTCAGCGCTCCAGGGCCTCGAGGCCGGGGAGGCGCTTGCCTTGTACGTACTCGAGCGAAGCGCCACCGCCGGTGGACAGGTGATCGATGGACCCGGCCAAACCGAGTTGGTTGACGGCGGCCAGGGAATCGCCACCGCCGACGATCGAACGCCCCTTCGAGGCCCCGACGGCCTGGGCGACGGTTCGGGTGCCAGCGGCGAAGGGTTCGATTTCGAAGATGCCCATCGGTCCGTTCCAGAAAATGGTTCGGGCAG
>CAJXIC010000236.1 GCA_913054385.1 uncultured Pseudomonadota bacterium | reverse complement strand
TGGCTGCGGTCGAAGCGCTTCCGTGTCTCGACGCGACGCGCGTCACCAGCAGTGGTTTCTCCAACGGGGGCTTCTTCGTAAACCTTCTGGGCTGCGAACGCAGCGCGAAACTTGCGGCGATTGCAGCCGTGGCCGGCGGCGGGCCCACCGGGGCGTGTGCCGACGCGTTGCCCGCCTGGGTCGGGCACGGCGACCGCGACCGCGTGGTGAAGCCGCGCGAGGGTCGCCGCAGCTTCGAGAGCTGGCAGCGGACGAACGCCTGTGAAGCCACTGGGAGTGAGTCCGATTCGTGTGTGGCAGCCGCCGGCTGCGCCCGCGAAACCGTGATGTGCCGGCATCCGGGTCGGCACAACTGGCCGCGCCCACTAACGGGCCCATGGGTCGACTTCCTGCGCCGACAATCGCGTTCGGCGAAGGCACCTTCGTGAGCGATCAGCGTCCCGATTCCGCGCCGATGGCCCCGGCGAGTCCCGAACTCGAAGCGAGCACGCTCGAAACCGTGGCTACGCCGACCCAGGCGCCCGGCCCGCGGCAGAGCATCGTGCAGCTGGCCTGGCCGGCGGTGCTCTCGAACCTGCTGTTTTCCACCGTCGGCTTCGTCGACATCAAGATCGTGGGCTCGCTCGGCGCGCCGGCGGTCGCCGCAGCCGCCACCGGCAACCGGATCTTCTTCCTCACCGAGGCGGTTTTCATCGCGATCACCGCGGGCACCACAGCGATGGTGTCGCGCGCCTGGGGTGCCGGGGACCGCGCCGAAGCCGAGCGGGTCACCACCGCTTCGGTGGTGATCTGCGGCGTGCTGGCGATTTTCGTTTCGATTCCAGTGGTGGTCTTCGCCCCCGAGTTGGCGGGGATCTTCGAGCTGCCCGCGGAGACGATCGCGATGGCAGCGTCGTTCATCCGCTGGCTTTCGGCCTTCACTTTCTTCCTGGCGATTTCGATGGTGCTCGGCACCGCGCTCCGCGCCGCGGGCGACGTGATGACACCGCTCTGGACTGGTGCCATCACCAATGTGATCAACGTGTTTCTGGTCTACGGCTTCGTCTACGGAAAATTCGGGTTGCCCGCGCTCGGCGTGATGGGGGCGGCGCTCGCAAGTGGTCTGGCCTTCACCGCGGGCTCGCTGATCCTGATTGCCATGTGGCTCGGACAGAAACTCGAGGTCGGCTTTCGGCTGCGTGAAGCCCTCGCCTCGGATCGCTTGCGGCGCCTGCTGCGCATCGGTCTGCCGGCGGCCCTCGAGCAGGTGGTGTGGCAGGGGGGCTTCCTGGTCTTCATGTGGATCGTGGCCTTCTACGGCACGGCCCCCTACGTCGCCTACGGCATCGGCGTACAGATCCTGGCGTTCTCGTTCGTCGTGGGTTTTGGCTTCTCGATTGCCGCGAGTACCCACGTGGGGCAGTCGCTGGGGGCGAACGATCCCGAGGGCGCCACCGCCAGCGGTTGGCGCGCGATGTGGCTCGGGGTGGCGATCATGACCGTGCTCGGGGCCGCGATCGTCTTGGGTGCCGAACCGCTGGCGCGTTTCATGATCGACGACGATGAGGTGGTGCGCCTGATCGTCGTCTTCATCTACATCCTCGGCTCGGTGCAGCCGCTGATGGCGATCGAGTTCGCGCTCGGGGGCGCGATGCGCGGAGCGGGGGACACGCGCTACCCGCTCTTATTCGTCTTCGCGGGACTGATCGGTGTACGCATCACGTTGGCGGCGTTGGTGGCGTGGCTGGGCTGGCCCGTCGAATGGGTTTTCGCAGCGCTGATCGCCGACTACATCGTGCGCTCGAGCCTCTTCATGCTGCGCTTCGCCAGGGGACGCTGGCAGACGACCAGCGTGAGCTAACGGCGCCTCCGAAGTCGGCCGGGGAGCGAAAACGAACGGGGACGTTGTTTACTTGTTTACTTTTTGGCGAGCGCCGTCACTGGTCGACACCCCTCGGGCGCCGAAAAGTAAACAAGTAAACAACGTCCCCGTTCCGGACGTTCCGGATTCTGCGGCCCGGCAGCCGAGGCGACTATTGCGGGCCGAGCATCGAGAGCAGCACGCCCGCGGCGACAGCGGAGCCGATCACACCCGCCACGTTGGGGCACATGGCGTGGAGCAGCAGGAAGTTCTGCGGGTCTTCCTTCTGGGCGGTCATGTTGGCGACGCGCGCGGCCATCGGCACCGCCGAGACCCCCGCGGCGCCGATGATCGGGTTCACCGGATCCTTTGAAACCTTGTTCATGATCTTCGCGAAGATCACGCCGGAAGCGGTGGCGACACAGAAGGCCACCAGCCCGAGGCCGAAGATCTTGAGCGAGGAGGCGTTCAGGAAGCGATCGGCGGTGGCGCCGGCCCCCACGCAGATTCCCAGGAGGATGGTGATCGAGTCGATGAAGGCGCCGCGGGCGGTGACCGCCAGGCGGTCGGTGACGCCAGATTCCTTCAGCAGGTTTCCAAAGAAGAGCATCCCGAGGAGAACCGCCGCATCCGGGGCGAAGAAGGTCGTGGTGAAGAAGGCGATGATCGGAAACAGGATGCGCTCGGTCCTGCTGACTTCGCGCGGTGGCTTCATGCGGATCAGGCGCTCGCTCTTCGTGGTGAGGGCGCGCACGATTGGTGGCTGGATGATGGGCACCAGGGCCATGTAGCCGTAGGCGGCCACCGCCACCGACGAGAGCAATTCGGGGGCCAGGCGTGCGGTGATGAAGATCGTGGTGGGGCCGTCGGCGCCGCCAATGATGCCGATGGCTCCCGCTTCCTGGGGGGTGAAGCCGAGCTGCAGCGCACCGGCGTAGGTGGCAAAGATGCCGACCTGGGCGGCAGCGCCCAACAGGATCAGTCGCGGTTGGGAGAGCAGGGCGGAGAAGTCGGTCATGGCGCCCACGCCGAGGAAGATCAGCGCCGGGTAGATCTCGTGCTCGACCCCGTAGTAGAGGTAATGGATCACGCCGCTGTCTTCGAAGGGCGAGGCACCGGCCCCCGGTAGGTTGCCGAGCAACATCCCGAAGCCGATCGGCACCAGCAGCAGGGGTTCGTATTGCTTTTGGATCCCGAGAAAGACGAGCCCGAGGCCCACGCCCATCATCAGCACGTTCAGCCACAGCGATGGATTGCTGTAGAGGAGGCCGAAGACGGTGCTCTCCAGGAAGATCTGGATTCCTTCGAACATCGCTCGCTTCCGTTACGGCTCGATCGTGACCAGCAGTTGGCCGGCGGCGACTTCGGAGCCCTCGCCGATGTCGATCCGGGTGACGGCCCCGGAGATCGGAGCGACCACGTTGTTCTCCATCTTCATTGCTTCGAGTTTGAGCAGCAGTTGGTTGACCTCGACGCGGTCGCCGACGGCGACTTCGATCGAAATGATCTTTCCCGGGATGGGTGCGGTGACGCCACCGGGACCGGCGTTCGACGGGGCCGCCGCCGGACCCGCGCCAGAGGGTGCTCTCGCGGGGGCTGCGGGTGCCGCCGGTGCGCGGGCGGCGTGCACTTCAGGCAGGCCCGCCATCGCGGCGGGGACTTCGGCGCCGCCACCGGTGAACTCGACCTGAAAGGTGTGCTCGTCATCGACGGTGACGGTGGCGCCGCCTCCGGGGTTGTCGACGACCTTGACACTGTGTTCTTCGCCGTTTGCCTTGACCTTGTAGGTGGCCATGCTCGCTTTCTCAGTGGGAGCGCGTCAGCGCTCGGATGCGCCCAGCGACTTCCCATTGGGTGGGAATCGGTGCGCTTCGAACACGCTGGCTGCGACGTCGGTGGGTGGCGTAGGCGGCGAGGGCGACGTTGGTGAGGGAAGCGCCGTCGGCGACCGGCGCAGTCTCCTCGGCAGGGGTGGCACGAGCGGAGTCGAGTGCCCCTTCGGCGGCAGCGGGCCTCGGCGCTAGCAGGCGCGTCATCAGCGACACGACGCCGATCAACGTAACGAGGGCGGTGAAGACGATGCTCACCCCAATCAGCGAAAGTTCCGCGCCGCCAGTCATCGAAGCTTCCTGCTGCCCCCTCGCTGCCGGGCGACCCGTTGTCCGGGCCGCTTTGCTGCGCCCGTCGCCCCCTGCGGGCCGCGACTCTAGCGCTTTTCGGTGGGGTCGCCCCTCGGTTTCAGGAGCGACCGCCCGCCTTCGCACGGGTGTCGTGGTGTGCGCCATCCTCCGGCCGGATGGCGGCTGCGATGCTGTCGGCCAATTCGGCGACGGCCTGGCTCATGGCGCTCACCTTGGCGTTCGCGCC
>CAJXIC010000235.1 GCA_913054385.1 uncultured Pseudomonadota bacterium | reverse complement strand
CCCTCGGGAATCAACGTGTAGGGGTCGGTCGCGAGCAGCGCACGCGGTGGGATCGCAGTCACCGCGAAGGAGAGATGCGCCACCGCCAGGTCGGCAAAGGAGTCCCCCCAACTCGTCACCGTGCCACCCACCACCGTGGCGTAGTCGGGGTGGAGCGCGATCGAATCCACCGCGAAGAATCCCGCGTGCTGCAAGAAGATGAAGTAGTGCGACGGATCGAGATCCTGGTCGAAGTCGTCGAGGCCAAAGCAGTGGGCGGCCGTCAGGAAGGTCTGGCAGCCGATCAGGGTACCGGTGCAGACCGGCGGTGCCGAACTCATCGAGCCGAAGGAACTGTAGAGGAGCGCCCCCGTGGCCGGGAAGTCGGCGGTCTCGAGGCCGTTTACGATGCGCGGGAATCGCCGCGGCTCGGAGGCCGTTGCCCCCAGTGTCTGGAGCAGCAGGGCGCCCAACACCGGCAGCGCGATGCCGCAGAGTCGCCGTCGCCAGGAGAGCGCGTTCGTGGGGTTCAAGATCATGGAGCCCGAGCCTGGCCGATGATCGGCGGCGGTCATTCACTTCCACCCGGAGCGTAAGACTTCCGCTGCGCGCTTCCGATGGTTCGACGTCATCCTACACGCCCGCGAAGCCCGCGGCAGGGGCGTGCACAGGCGCTCGCGGTGTTCTAAGAACTCCAGCGATCGGGGCTCAGCTTTCTGCCCGGGATCCGGGCGACGCGACGCGGTGTGAGCGGCGCGAGTCCGGGGCCCGGCGAATGGAGACCAGATGAATCCCACCCGAAAGATCCTCGCCAGCGCGGCGGCCATCGGCGTCGCTCTGGTCGTCCTCGTCCTCTACCTCCTGACGAACCTCGATGCCATCGTAAAGCGCGAAATCGAGCGCTACGGCACGCGGATCACGGGCACCACGGTTTCGATCGAGAGTGTCGAGATCAGCCCCACCTCGGGCGACGGCACGATTCGGGGGCTGCGCATCGCGAACCCGCCGGGGTTCGCCGCCGGCAGCGCCTTCGAGTTGGAGGAGATCCAATTGAAGATCGACCCTTCGACCCTCACCGGCAACCCAGTGGTCGTGGAGAAGGTGATCGTCGTCTCGCCGAAGCTGCACTACGCCATGAATGGCCTGGGAAAGTCGAATGTCCGCAGCATCCTCGACAACGTGAAGCGAAGCGGCAGCCAGGACGCCACTTCGACTGCATCGAACTCGGCGAACACCGCGAACTCCACGGGTTCGGACGAGACCCGGATCGCGATCCGGTACTTGTCGTTCCAGGGGGGCGAGATGGATGCCAGCTCGCATCTCCTGGGCGGTCAATCTTTCGAGGCGAGCCTGCCGGGCCTCACCATGCATGCCATCGGTGGCGCGCGAGGCGCCAGTCCGGCGGCCGTGGGCAGCGAAATCCTGGCGGCTTACGGCGCGAAGGTCGCCATCGTCGTGGCGACGAAGGCCCTCGAGAAAACCGTGAAGTCCCAGGTGAAACAGGCGACCGACCTGCTTCCCGGCTCCACCGGCAAGGCTCTGGGCGGGGTCATCGACGACGTCTTCAAGTTGCTCCCCGGCGGCGAGGATTAGCCGCGAGGGAACAGCCGTGGCGACCTACTGAAGCCCGCCTCGGCAGCGTCTTCGCGCCGCCAGGCCCGCCCCTAGAAGCAGTGCGGTGCTGGGCTCGGGAGCGTGTGCGGTCGCCAGCGCGAAAGTCACCTGGGTCTTGCCGGGGCTGCTGCCAGAACTCGACGACTGCACCCAGGCCAGCGAGGTGAAGTTTCCTTCGACTCGGAAGACTCCACTCAGGTGCGGATTCGGGTCGCTGACCAGGCTGCGTACGAGTTGCCGCTGGCGACCTGGAGGCCCTGGGTGCCGGGCAATTCGCTGTCCACGATGGACACGCTGAGCGAATTATCGAAGTTCCACCGGGCGGGAGACCGAAGTTGTCGACGTTGAGGGTGTTGGAAGGCAGCCCGACGATCACGAGCAGCGACAAAACCGCCTGATCGAAAGTAATCGTAGAAGTTCCCGCCGAACCGCCCGAGATGCGTTTCCGGCCGGCTCGCCGAGCGGGCAAGTTTTGGCCGCGATTCGTTGACGCATGGATGAGAGCCGCCTAGTTTGGAATGAGAGGTACAGGAAGCTGTAAATACAGCCCTCTGAACTTTCGGACCCGCAGCGGGGCCAGGCCGAACCCGAGCTGACACCGCGCTGAGAACGAGTCCAGAACGAGTTGATTTCGAGTTTAAATCTGCCCCCCGGGGAAGTTCGGCTACGGCCACCCTCTTCGGGGCACGCAAGTGGAGCCCAGGGTGGACCCCAGCAGCGCCCCCCAGCCCAGATCCCCCGCCGACCGGCGCCACCGGCGCAGTCGACTATCACGCGCACGCATTCGCGCCGCCGCCCGCAACCTGTTCCTCGAGCGGGGCTTTGACGCCACCACGGTGGACGACATCGTGGGCGCCGCCGACCTCGCCCAGAAGACCTTCTTCAATCACTTCCCCACCAAGGACGCGCTGCTCCAGGAGTTGGCGAGTTCGGTGCTGGGCCATTTCGAGCGGCTCCTCTCCGATGAGTGCAAGCGCTCGGATTCGTTGGAGGCGCGGCTCGGCGGGTTCTTCTCGTTGGTGGGGTCCGAGATCGAAGTCACCCGCGTACTCAGTCGCGATCTGCTGCACCGGATCATCCGGGGCTCGGCTTCCGGGGGCACTGGAAATCAAGAATTGCGGCGCGTGCGCCAGGCTTTTCGCGGGGTCGTTGCCGACGGACGCGAGCGTGGAGACGTGGGCGTCGACCTCGAACTCGAGGTGCAGGCCGATCTCGTGGCGGGCGCCTTCATCGGCGTGGTGCTCCAGTGGTTGAACGAGCCCGGCTACCCGCTGGCGGGTCGCCTGCGCGACACGGCTCATTTCCTGGCGGCGGCGTTGGCACCCCGGCGCGCCCCCGGACGGGGAACCTGAGATGCGCCCGGTGAGGTTCCTCTGCGGTGTTCTGGGCTGCTCGTTGCTGGCGGCGTCGGTCACCGGGAGCGCTCGGGCACTGGATCTCGACTGGGTCCTCAGCGACCGAGGCGAGGGAGACACGCTGGTCTACGAGGCCGCTGTCGATGGCTCGTCCTACATGGCCTACCGGGTGGAGGCCACCCTCGAGACGTCCGCGGCCTCGGCTTTCGGTGCCGCGGTTCGCAACCTGGTGACGCCGACGCGGGCGCCGAAGAACCAGCGGCGGACCCTGCTTCAGAACGACGGCGAGGTCTTCGTCGTGCACACCCGAATCGCGGTGCCGTTTGTATCGGACCGCGATGTGGTGGTGCGGATCGAAAGTTCGAAGCCCCAAGGCGGGGGGGAAGCGACTCTGACCTGGCGCACCGTCTCCCACCCAGCGGCTCCGCCGGAGCGGGGCGTCGTGCGCCTCACCAAGAGCCGCGGCTCGTGGACTTTTACGCCGTTGGCGCCCGCCCGCACCCGCGTCATCTACGAGAACCACACCGACGTCGGGGGCCGTGTGCCGGCGTGGCTGGCGCGCTCGATGTTGCGCGGCGAGGCGGTGGGGCAAATTGCGGAACTGCGCCAGAGCCTGCTCGACTACTCGAGCCGAGTCGGCGAGATCGACGTCGCCGGGACACCCCGGGAAGACGCCTCCGCAAAGACCCCCTGAGCGCCTTCCGATCCGCTCTGCGTATTTACTAGACGCAGCGTATCGTATATCCTTTCGGGGTCCGACCGGCGGCCGCGCAGCAGCGCGCCTCCCAGCGCTTCAGAGGGCACCCCGATGGCTTCCCGTGGATTTCTCGATGCAGTGACTGTGCTCGACCTCTCGACGGTGGGGCCGGGGACCCGTTGTACCCGCATCCTGGCGGATTACGGTGCACGCGTGGTCAAAGTGGGGGCGCCCCCGCGCCGCCAGGGGGTCCAGGTCGAGCCCCACGCCTGGGCCTACAGCGCACGTCGCGGCTGGGAGTCGGTGCGCATCGATCTCAAAGCCGAGGCCGGTCGCGAAGCCTTTCTGGCGCTGGCGCGAAACGCAGACGTCGTCCTCGAGAGTTATCGCCCCGGCGTTGTCGACCGCTTGGGCATCGGCTACGAGGCGGTCCGCGAAGTGAACCCGCGGATCGTCTACTGCTCGACCAGCGGTTACGGCCAGACCGGACCCGCCGCGCGCACCGTCGGTCACGACATCAACTACCTGGCGGTGGGCGGCTACCTCCACACCAGCGAGCGCG
>CAJXIC010000234.1 GCA_913054385.1 uncultured Pseudomonadota bacterium | reverse complement strand
GGTGTACAGCCGCCGTCCAGAAGCTGCCCGAGAGTTCGCCCGCGACCTCGGCGTTTTCCAGCAGAACGTCAACCGCTACGAGAACGGCACGACTCCCCACGCCGACTTCCTCCTCACGCTCGCGCAGCATGAGAACGTCTCCCTCGATTGGTTGCTGCTCGGCAAGGGACGCATGCGCCGAAAGGGCTAAGGCCCGCGGCCCGCACACCGCCCCGACCCAGCAGGCGCCCTGACCCCGCTAGCCAGTTTCGTTCGCCGCCGGCAGCGTGGCCCACTCGGGTGACGTCCGGGATTCGGCCGCGCCATGGAGACCGATGCTGCGCCCCTCCCCCCTCGATTCGCGACGCCTGCGCGTGTCCCGGCGCACCGGCGCCCACCTCCTGGGCTGCACGCTGCTGGCACTCGCTCTTCCCCAGCCGCTGCAACCCGCCGCCTTCAGCGATCCCACTGGCGAGCGCCACGCCGCGAGCGAGATCGCGCGCGAGGCTGCGGCGGAGCGGTTGATTCGCCCGCAGCCGGTGCACCCCGGCGAAACCGTGTCCCGCGAGGCACGCATCCTCGAGCGGCTTCTACAGCGAGGCCTCCGAATCGAGGTCGACGATCTCGAACGGCTGGCGCACACGATCAAGGGGGCCGCCGAACGCAACGCGATGGACCCGGACCTGATCGTCGCCGTCATCGAGATCGAAAGCCATGGGCGTTCGAAAGCGATCTCGAAGGTCGGCGCGCGGGGCCTGATGCAGGTCCTCCCCTCGACCGGGGCCGAGGTCGCCCGAAAACTCGATCTCCCCTGGCGCGGCCCCGACGCTCTCTTTGATCCGCACTTCAACGTCGTCGTCGGCACCGCCTATCTCGGAGGCCTCCAACGGCGCTATGGCGACCTGCGCAAGGCGCTGGCCGCCTACAACTGGGGCCCCGGGCGCATCGACCGCTTCTTGCGGCGCGGCCAGAGTCTTCCCCGTCGTTACGTCGAGAGCGTGCTCCGGGCCTACGAAGCCAACGCCGGGGTCGCCGGACGTCCGCTCTCGCGTGTGCCGTGGGCAAGCGCTCCCGGGCGTTCCTGAGGCGGGTTAGCGCAGGGGCGCCGCGGGCTCACCCGCCACGGCCGCGGCAAAGCCATCCACAGCGTCCATCGCGGCCTCGTCCGAGCCCCGGTAGCCATTGACGAGAATCGAGAAGATCCGCTCCTCGCCGGTCGGCGAGCGCGCGAAGCCCGAGAGCGCCACCACGCGGGTGAGCAACCCGGTCTTGGCGCGAACCTGGCCGGGGGCTTCCTCGCCGCGCTCCTCGAGGGTGCCATCGCGCCCCGCAATGGGAAGTGCTGCCCTGAACTCGGGGCCAAAGCGAAACGAATCGCTCGCGTAGACCAGCGCCTCGGCCAACATTCGCGGGGTCAGGCGGTTCCCGTAGCCGAGGCCCGAGCCATCGACGATGCGCGCTCCCGGCGCCCAGAGCCCGGCTTCCTCGAGTTGGCGACGCTGGGCAAGCAGGCCCGTCGGCCAGTTACCGGGGCGCGAATCCACGCGCCGCGACTGCGCCTTCACCAGCGCTTCGGCCACCTGGTTGTTGCTGTACTTGAGGAACAGCCGAACGATCTCCGAAAGCGCCCGCCCGGGGAAGGCCAGAATCTCCCGCGCGTTCGCGGGCGCCGGGCCAACCCGCACGCGCCCCCCCACTAAAATCCCCTGGGACGCGAGCTGCCAACGCAGGAGCGAGCCCGCATACGCCACGGGATCGAGCACACTGCGGTGCACGGCGACCGGCGCGGCACCGGCCGGCAGGACACCCTCGACCAGCACATGTTCCCCGACCGCGCCCGCCACGCGGTCAATCACCAGGCTGCGCCGGGCGTTGGCCTCTCCGGTGCGCGCGCGATTCGACACGCGAAGGTGATCCACCGGGGGATCGATCGCGACAGGCACCGCGTCCCCCGGATGCTCTCCCGGCCGGACCACGACCTTGAACGCGCCGTAGTTGGCGGTCAGCCCGGCAACGGGCGCGTGATAGGCGCGCGACGAGGTGCGTCCCCATTTCGGGTGCCAGCGCTGTCCGTCGAAGGCGCTCGCGTCGAGCACCAGGTCACCCTGAATTTCACGCACGCCCGCTTCGCGCAACTGCGACGCGATCTGCCACCAGTCCTCCGAATTCAGCACCGGGTCGCCGCCCCCCTGCACGAAGAGGCTCTGCAGCCTCCCCGCGGCATCCGGCGGCGCCTCGGACGCGAACCGCGTCACGAAACGGTGGCTGGGGCCGAAGGCGTCGAGCGCCGCGATCGCCGTCAGGATCTTGAGGTTCGAAGCCGGGACCAACGCGCGGTCGGGATCGCGGGCGAAGAGAACCTCGCCGTCGTTTTCCCGCACCACGATCGCGGCCACGCGCGCGCCGCGAAGCGCCCGGACCGAAAGAGCGCGCTCGAGCCCCTGCTCCCAGCGCACCGAACCCGTTGTCGGCGTCGAATCCGCTGCCGACGTCGAGCCCGCAGCCGGCGCCAAACCCGCGACCGCGGTGAGGCCCAGCAAGGTCGGCACGAGAGCGCCGATGAGCAGCCGCAGCACGCTCCCCCCCGGTTCGCGCACCCGACCAGCGGGTGCGGCAGCGGATCCAACAGGCCCACAAGGTCAGAGACCTTGACGACCGCGAGCTTATCCGGGAGCCTCCGCAGCGGCAATCGCGCGAACGCTTCCGGGTCTTTGCCACTGCCAACTCCGAGCGGCTTTCTCACGGGGGGGAGGACGGCCGGTGCTCAACGCCATCTGGCTCGGTCTCGTCGTTGCGTCGGTGCTCTTTGGCGCCATCAACGGCCGCATGGCCGAGGTCTCGGCCGCCGTCTTCGACAGCGCCGAGAGCGCCGTCATGATCGTTCTCGGCCTCGTCGGGGGCATGATCTTCTTTCTCGGCATCGTCCGCGTCGCCTTCGAAGGGGGCCTGCGCGACGCCATCGCCAAGGGGCTCGCTCCCCTGCTGCGCCGTCTCTTTCCGGAAGTCCCCGCAGACCATCCCGCGATGGGCGCGATGGTGATGAACATGGCCTCCAACGTGATGGGCCTGGGCAACGCGGCGACGCCCTTTGGCCTGAAGGCGATGGCCGAGCTGGCACGCATCAATCCGCTTCGGGGCTCGGCCTCGAACGCGATGGTTCTCTTCCTGGCGATCAACACCTCGGCGATCACGCTGATGGCCCCCACCGGCACCATGATGGTGCGCGCCGCGGCCGGCTCGGCTTCGCCCGGCGCCATCTGGCTCCCGACCCTCTTCGCGACCACCTGCTCGACGCTGGCTGCCGTCGGCGCCTACTTCCTGCTGAAGGATCTGGCCATCTTCCGGCCCCGGCGCGATGCGCCCCTGGCAGCAGGCCTCGGGGCCTTCGAGATGCCCGAGGACGAAGCCCCGCTGCGCGATCCCGACGCGGCACAGCGGCCCTTGGGGATGCTCCGCTGGTCGATCCTCATCGGCTGCCTGCTCGTCGTGGCGTACAGCCTCGGCCAGAACTTGTGGCAGGGACTGCAGAGCGGCAGCACGGCGCAAACCCTTCGCGATCTCTCGCGCGATTGGCTGATCCCGCTCCTCGTTGGCGGCCTGCTCCTGATCGGGTTCAGCGGTCGCGTGCGGGTCTACGACGCGATGATCGCGGGCGGTCGCGAGGGGCTTGCGGTCACCATGCGCATCGTTCCGTATCTCGTCGCGATCATCGTCGCCGTGGGAATGTTCCGGGCTTCGGGGGCCCTGGATTTATTGATTTCGGTGATCGATCCCGTGACCAGCCGCTTTGGCGTTCCCGCAGAGGTCCTGCCGATGGCGCTGCTGCGCCCGCTCTCGGGCTCGGGCGCCTTCGCCGTGATGAGCGAGACGCTGACCGCCTACGGCCCGGACTCGTTCATCGGAATGCTCACGAGTACGCTGATGGGGTCGACCGAGACCACCTTCTACGTGCTGGCGCTCTACCTCGGCGCCGCCGGCGTCACCGACGGACGGCACGCGCTCGCGGCCTGCCTGATCGGCGACGTCGCGGGCTTTGCCGGGGCTGTGGTCGCCTGCCATTGGTTCTTCGGCTGAGCCCGCACCCGTGGCCGCCCCCTACCCTCCCGACACCGCCGCGCTGATCGCCCGCATCTCCCTGCTGGCAACCGCGCGGCTTGGCGGCTCGGTGGCGAGCGTCCTGCCGGTGGCGGCGGGTCTCGGTTCCCGCCGCTTCTTTCGGCTGCGCCTCGAGGGCGCGCGGGTGGACTCGCTGATCGCGCGCGTCGAGGCCCCCGAGGATCC
>CAJXIC010000233.1 GCA_913054385.1 uncultured Pseudomonadota bacterium | reverse complement strand
TCCTTTCGAGTCATCAGCCGGAGGGGATGGAACTGATGGCCGAACTCTCGGGAAGCCGCGACCGGAGGGAAGCATGACGGACACTACCGAGCCGGTGCTGTTGGAAGAGACGAAGGGCCACGTCCGGGTCCTGACGCTGAATCGCGCTGCCAAGAAGAATGCGCTCTCGAGCGATCTCGTGCAGGCGCTCATCGCGGGCTTCGCGGCGGCGGCGGCTGACGACGACGTCCGGGTAGTCGGATTTACCGGCGCTGGTGATGCCTTCTGCTCGGGTGCGGACCTGAAGGAGCGCAGACCCGCCTCGGGAGACTCCGCACAACGCCCGAGCATGGAAGACCAAGTCGTCCGGCTGGTGTCGGGCATCCGCGTCGATTGCGAGAAGCCCGTGATCGCGGGCATCAACGGCCTCGCGATCGGCGCCGGCCTCGCGATCGCCATGTGCGCCGACATGCGAATCGCCAGTGCAAAGGCGCGCTTCCACCCCGGCTATGCGCGAGCGGGTAGCTCCCCCGATTGCGGGCTCTCTTGGACCCTGCCCCAGGCGATCGGACACGAGCGCGCGATGCGCTTCCTTCTCGATCCGCAGATGACGGATGCGGACTCGGCGCTCGGCCTCGGGCTGGTGGGCGAAGTCGCTCCCGATGAGGAATTCGAGGAAGCGTTCCTCGCCTACTGCCGCAAGATCGCAGAGGTCGCCCCCCTCGCATCGGCGCAGACCAAGCGCCTGGTGACCCGAGCGGGCATCCTGGCGGATCTCGAACAGCACCTTCGAGACGAACTCGAGCTCGCCCGCCGCGCGCTCAAGAGCGAGGACGGCCGCGAAGCGGTCAAGGCGATCTTCGAGAAACGCAAGCCCGAGTTCACCGGGCGCTAGGGGACACCCTGATGGACTACCGAGAGATCCGCTACGAGGTCGAAGACGGCCGGGCCCGCATCACCCTGTCGAGACCGAAGACGCACAACGCGATGACGCCCCGTCTCCTCGAAGAACTCGAGCATGCTCTCTGGGAGGCGGACGACGACACGGCGGTGCACTGCGTATTGCTGCGCGGCGAAGGCGCGTCGTTCTGCTCGGGCTACGACCTCACCGCGCTCGGCGGGAAAAAGGAAGAAGGTCATCGCACGGGCCGTACACACGATGACGACATCTGGCTCATCGAACAGAACAATCGCCGGATCCGCACGCTCTGGGAGATGCACAAGCCGTCCATCGCCCAGGTCCACGGGAACTGTCTGGCTGGAGGGACGGACCTCGCCCTGGCTTGCGATATCGTGATCGCGGCCGAAGACGCGCGCATCGGATTTCCCGCGGCACGCTCCATGGGCGCCCTGCCGAACAACCTCTGGATGTATCACTGCGGGCCCCAGTGGGCGAAGCGGCTCCAGCTCACGGGTGACTCCGTGACCGGCACGGATGCCGAGAAGATCGGCCTCGTCATGAAGGCTGTACCGGCGGACGTGCTCGAAGACGAGGTCGAGGGCTTGGCCGACCGCTTCAGCTTGATCGACCCCGACCTGCTCGCCGCGAACAAGCGCATCACCAACCTCGCGCTCGAGCTGATGGGAGCCCAGACACTGCAGCGACTCGCCGGCGAGAACGATGCGCGCGCCCATCGCGCCAGGGCGGTGCGCGACTACGGGCGAAGCATCAAGGAGCACGGTCTCAAGGAGACCCTGCGCAGGCGGGACGAGCCGTTCGGCGAAGGCTACGCCCGGGTGCACGAGCCCGAGGGGCGCAGCCACTCCGTCCGCGCGATGCGCGATCGATGAATTACCCGGGCGGTGGCCTCCGGGCCGTTACAGGCGATTCCCCGGCGTCGACGAACCTGTCCTCGGGTAGATGACGCAATGAGTGAGAAGCGGATCCAAGCGCGCGCCGCCGTCCGCATAGCCCGGAAGATTGTGAGCGAAATCCGGCGGCTGCGGCTGCGTCCAGGCACTCAACTCGACTCGGAGCACCTAATGGTGGAGGAATTCGGCGTCTCCCGCGCCACCGTCCGCGAGGCGCTCCGCTTCCTTGAACTCCAGGGTGCCTTGCGGATAAGGCCGGCCCGGGCGGCGGCCCCATCGTGAGCGTGCCGAGCGCAGACCACCTCGCGAGCGTGCTGTCACTCCACCTCCAGTTCGCGGACGCCTCCTTCAGCTCGGTCATCGATGCACGCCGTTCGATCTATCCGGTGCTGGCGGGCCAGGCCGCGGAGAACGCGACCCGCGAGGACGCCGCCACCCTGCAGGAGAGCATCTCGCGAATGGACGCCGGGGTTCGCGACCCGGATCACTTCCGCGAGGAGGCCCGCCGTTTCATGAGCCTCCTGGCCGCGGCGTCGGCCAACCCGGTCCTCGCGCTCCTGGTGGACGCGCTCCATCGCATGTCGGGAAAAACGGACGCCGGCTGGGACGAGAAGCAGCGGCGCGCGGCGCTCCGCAGCTACCAGAAGGTGGTTCACAAGATCGCGGACGGGAATGCGGACGAAGCCCGATCGATCATGGACAAGTCGCTGGCCGCCGGCACGCGCCAATGGCAGCGGATGGCTCCCGACGACCTGAAGGAACCCGTCGCATGGATCGACTCCGACCGTTGAGCACCCGAGGAACTTCCACGTGACCGCTGCCAACCCGGACGAAGGCCCGCTCACTCCGCCGAGGATCCCGGGCAGCTGGTAGCCTCGCTGCGCGGATGCCTCCGCAGAAGGGTTCCCCACGATGCCCGAGACCTGGCTCGCGATCTACCAAACAGAATGGCAGTCGGTCTGGGCGCTGTGGGCCCTGCCGCTCGGGTTCCTCGTCTACCGCGGCGTCCTCGCATTGCGGGAAAGCGCGCCCCGGGCAGGGGCCGTGCCCCGCGCCGCGCGTTTCGTCGATCTCTTCGCGCTGGCCTTCGCCGTCGAGACCCTGCTCGATCCGCTGTGCACGGGGCCCTTGCTACGGGCCCTCGAAATCGACGGCACCACGGCGGGCTCCGCGCTTTCGTTCGTGTTCGTCTACCTCGGAGACTTCCGGGTCTTCCTGTTGCTCTTTGGGGTCGCGGCCCTTGAACGCGGCCAGCCCCTCCCCCTAGCACGCGCTGCGGGCTACGCGTGCATCGTTCCGCTGTTCGCGGGCAGCGTCTACGCAGGGGCGGGGGCGATCGTCGGCGAGGTCTCGATCGGCTGGCTGTGGATGACCTACGAGGCGGCCTTCCTCGGGCTGATTCTCGTCCTCTACCCGCGCATTGCGTCGTCTCTGCCAACGGCGGGCGCGCATTTCGTACGCTTCGTCGGGCTCTACGTCGCGACCTACTACGCGCTCTGGCTGGGGGCCGATCTGCTGATTCGCCTCGGCGACGTCGATGCAGGCTGGTTGCTCCGCATCCTGCCCAACCAGCTCTACTACGCCTTCTTCGTGCCCTGCATCTGGTGGCGTTTCTTCCGGGTTCGCAGCGCGAGCAGCGAGTGAGTACGGCTCACTCCGCCCCGAGATCGTGCTTGCGTTGGCGCATCGCCTCGAAGTAGGCAATCAGGTCGACGAGGTCGCGGTCGCTGAGGCCGGGGTTCGCGGGCATCGCGGTGTAACGGAAGCTCGATGGGTCACGAATGAAGGCCTTCAGTTGATCGACGGGCCGATACTCGACAATGCTGCGCGGCAGATTGAGTTCCGGCCCCACCTTGCCGCCCTGGCGGTTGATCGAGTGGCAGGCGATGCACTGGGTCTGGAAGATCCGCAGCCCGCGCCAGGCGGGCGCCTCCCGTGCCAGCCCTTGCGGCAGCATCTGCGGGAACAGTTCGTCGACGCTCGCCTCGCGAATGCGCGCCAACTGGTAGGGCCACGGGTAGCGGTGCGGATCCGAACGGCCCCGCCCCTGCCACACCAGGTAGTAAGGGCCCGGGTCCACCTGGCGCCGATCGATCGGATCGAAATCGCCCAGCGGCCGCCCGGCTTCGCCCAGCGCCAGGAAGGCTCCGCCTTCGAAAAGCTGCACGCCGCGCGCCGGCCGCGTGTAACCATCGCGGGCCTCGAGCAAGAAGTCGCTGGCGCGTAGCGCCTCTGCATCGCGACCGAAGCCCGCCATCAGGACCGCCTCGAGGGGACACGCCAGGAAGGTCTTGCGCGCTTCGTAATAGGGGTCGTCGACGGAGACGGTCTGCGCCGCGCAGGAGGCGAGCAACTGCGCGCGCGTGATGCGGGTGGATCCCCCGTCCGCGGCGACAAAGACGAGGTCCGTGTCGCCGGGCTTCGCGCCGAGGGCCGCCAGCGCCATCACGGCAAACCCGACACTGAGCGCCCCT
>CAJXIC010000232.1 GCA_913054385.1 uncultured Pseudomonadota bacterium | reverse complement strand
GGATCACACGCAGCACTTCCATCATCGGTGCGGGAAACAGCGGGACCCATTTATCGATGCCCGAGGGAGGGCCGAGCCCCCCGAAAACCCAGAACCAACCGAAGATCGTGGCCGCGGCCGCTGTGGGGGCGATCCATAGGGTTGCGCTGGCGCGGCCGCGGAGTCGCTCGATCAGCGCCCACACCGCAAGTCCGGTGGCGAGTGCGAGCAGGTATTGGCGGGTGGCGATGGCGAGCGCGAGGAACACGGCGGCGACGGCGAAGCGGCGATGCGAGTAGAAGGCCAACCCGGCAAGGCCCAGAAAGGCCGCGAGCACGTCGGTGTAGAGATGGATGCTCAGCGGCAGGAGGTAGGGGTAGAGCAGCAACCCGACGCCGCAGAGCAGTGCGGTGTCGTCCGGCCGGCGCCGTCCGGCGATGATGGCAAGGAGCCCCAGCGATAGGACGAATTCGAGGCCGCGACCCGCGCGGATACCGGCGTGGGTGACGTCCTCGATCCCGCTCCAGATGATGTACGAGAGGGGCGTGACGACTTCGGGGTAGGTGCGGAGTTCTTCGAGGGTTGGCGGCACCTGGTAATCGACGAAGCGAAGGGTGGTGCTCCAGTTGTGCTTCTCGTCTTTGTAGAGCGACTGCGAGAGACCGCCGGTGAAGACCAGCGCGGCGCCGTAGATCACGAGCACCGCGAGGGCGAAGAGCAGGGCGTTGCGAGGCCGACCGGACCCGGGAACGGTTGCGCTGGCGTCGCTCACCGGGCGCGTCTCCTCTTCGGGCAGGTCATTGCGGGCCTTCCGTGGGGGGGATCGACCGCGTCGCGTCGGAACGAGTGGGGAGACGCGAGCCGAGGGTACCCTTTGCCCTTGCCGGTGTCTCCCGCGGCTGCAGGCGGAGGTGCCAGGGAATCGGTCTGCGCTGGGGCCACACCTCCAGCCGACGACCCGGGTCCTGCCGCCAAGCGGCGACTTCCTCGCGCCAGTTGGCGCACGCTACCCAGCAGTCATGCGGGGGCCTGAGGCCATAACTCGCGGCACCGATCACGAGACTCATCACTAAAAGCCCACCGAGAACGAGCCTGCGTCCGCCCGAAAGCTGCGGGCGCGTGTGTTCGAGCAACAGCAGGCCGAGTGCAAAGCCCGACAGCACCGCGTAGCGCCCGCCCGCGGTCCCCGACTGGGCAAAGATCAGGGTGCCGAGCCACAGGCTTCCGAGCGCGACCAACAGGGTGTGGGAAGGGGCGTCGCGCCGCCGCTCGAGAAGCACTCCCATGAGTCCGGCCCCGCCGAGCGCCGCGAGTGCGAAGGCGGCTCGGGGGAGTGCCTCGAGGAGCCGGGTCGCGATCGCGTGAGCGAAATCGGGACCGAGCAGCGGTACGAGTCCCTGGGCGTAGACGGTGTGCGCGATGGCGCGGCTCCAATCCAGCGGGAAGCCCTGCCAGCGAGCCCCGCGGATGCCGTCGACGTCGGCGAAGAGGACCGTCCCCAGCTGAATCGCGGTGCACGCGACCAGAACCTGGCACGCGACCATCAGCCGAGGCGTTCGCTCGCGGGCCGCGCGAAAGATGAACGCCGGAAGCAGCAGATTGGTGTAGGGCCCCGAGAGCCCGCCGAAGGCGAGCGCGGCCACCGCCCACGGCCAGACTCGCGGCGAGTGGGCTTCGAGGTCTTCGCAGAGCAGACACAGGCCGACGAAACCCCAGTAGACCTGCGCATTGATCGAGTTGAGCCAGACTTCGCCCGTCGCCGCGGGCGAAAGCAGCAGCACGGCGATCCCCGCGATCTGTCGCGCGGGCGTGTCGAAGACCTGCGATCGACCAAAGAGGATGATGACCATTGCCAGCACCAGCGGGATGGCCGCGGACAGCGTCGCTACGAGGGCTGCATTCTCGAGCGAGACCGCGTGTGCGCTGATGGCGCTGGGCAGCGTGGCCGCGAGGTTCCAGTAGCCCGCTGCGCCCGGTTCGACGTAGAAGACTCCCGACCAGAAGGAAACGTGAAAGGCGTGTTGCAGGAACGCCGATCCCTCTTCGGCCCACAGCCGGGGCTGCAGGAGGAGCTGCGGCGCTCGCAGAAACCCGAGGATCAACCCCGCGGCCAGCACGACCCAGCGTCCCGCCTTCATCGGAGCAGCCCCGAGCCGAGCAACTCGGCCGCGACGCGTTCGGCGGCGAGAGCCTGCCCGGCCGGGCTCCAGTGGTCGTCGCCGCCGCGATAATAAAGTTCGGCGCGGCCCTCGAAGTCGTCGAAGAGGTCGATGGTTGGAAGCTTTGCGTTGCGAGCGGCTGCGACGGCGGCTTCCGAGAGAGCGCGCGCGCGGTAGTCGGGATCGAGGCGCGCCTCGATGGCCAGCGCGTCGTACTCCGGCACGGCATCGACGGCCGCGGGGAGTACCACGACCTGGACCGGGACCTCGGCGCGCTCGGCGATTTCGCGAACCTCGACGAGCACAGCCTCGAGCAGCGCGCGCTTGTCGCGGGAGGAGCGGGCGCCGGGATCCAGGGCGATGTCGGCGTCCCAGGCGTCGGCGAAGAGGTTCTCGACGCGGTCGTTGCCTTCGTCGACGAAGCGGCGGTGGTCGCGGCGTGCGCGTGCGAGGAGGTGCTCGGCCGAGTGCGGGGTTTCCGGGTCCCCGACGCCCAGGAGGAGAAAGCGGAGCCGCCGCCAGGCGGCCCGGGCGGTCTGGGCCAGGCCGGAGTTCGCGGGAAATCGCTTCGCAAAATGGGCGTCGAGTCGCGGGTCGGGGTCGGGCTCGTTGCGCAGCGCGCGTCCGTCGTGCCCCAGTCGGTAGAGCTTGTTGCGCATCAGGTCGCCGGCATCGTTTCCCGAGGTGACGGCCAGCACGACGAGCGCCGGTTCGAGCACGGCGAGTTCGGTCTCCATCCGACGCGCAACCTGCCCCGGACCAAAACCGACCACGCCCGCGTTCACCACTTCGACCGGACGCGCGAGGCGGGCTTCGAGGATCGCCTCGAGCCGTTCGCCGAAGCTCTCCTCGATCGGCGCGAACTCGCTGGCGATGAATGAGTCGCCGTAGACCACGATGCGGAGGGCCGCTCCCGGGGGCTCGAGTGCGTCGCCGCGAAAACCGTCGCGGTTCACGTCCACGCGAACCCAATCGCCGCCGTTCTCGGCGCGGTGAACGAAGATCTTCGAGGCACCCGGGATGTAGGCCTGGTGAAATTCGGGGGTGAGTCGGTAGACCATGGCGCCGACCGGAAGCGCCGTCCGCAGCAGCCAGTCGGCGGCCACGAGACACGCGGCCAGGGTCGCTCCCGCCAGTGCAAAGCGTCGCGTCCGCTGACTCATCGGCGCCCCTCGAAGGGAATCGGCGCGTCGCCGAAGAGCAGGGCGGGGGCGCTGGCATCGGTGCCCTCGGCGAGGGCGATGCGAGTGACCTCCGTGGTCCGTGCGTTTCCGGCATCCCAGCCGAGTGCCCCGGAATCGATGCCGAATCCGAAGTGCCGAAGCTGACCGGGAGCCGGTGCCGCCGCCCGGGGATCGTCGCGCCGCAAGCGGCGCAACCAGGCCAGCGCAGTCCAGCCGACACTGAAGCGTGCGTTCACCTCGACGAGGGGGCGCAGGACCTCCCGGGACGGTGAATCCGGTGAGCGGAAGCAGAAGGCGTCGATACACAGCGGGCCGCGGTGGCCCGCGCGGCTGGCGGCCTGGGCGACTTCGGCCGATACCTCGCGCAGCGGCTCGTCGACCCGATGCCCGGAAGCCACCCGGCCGCGCGAATCGATCTGGCCGCGGTGCCCGAGGCAGAGACCGGCACCGTTGGTGATGGCTTCGAGGGTTCCGAGGAGGCGGCAGTCGCCGTCTTCGAAGATCCACCAATGCGCCGAGAGGTCGCCGCTTCGTTCGAGCCAGGGCTCGAGAATCGCCCCGCCGCGCCGGGCGAGACGCGCGAGCCCACCGCAGATCTTTTCTGGCTCAAGGCGCGAGCGCAGTCCGCCGAGGCGACCGCGTGCGTTGCAGCCGAAGCGCGGCTTCAGGGTGAAGGCGTCGAAGCGGTCGGCGGGCCAGGCCGCCAGCCGATCCCGGATGGCAGCAAGGGCGTGTTCGGGGTCCTCGAGTTCGGCGGGTTCGAGCACCGAGACGCAGCCCCGGAGTGTTTCAGGCACCACCCCGAGGTCTTCGGCGAGGCGCACCGCGAAGGCCTTGTCGTGCACCCGCGCGACGACTTCCGGAGCAGCGCCGTGGAGGGGCACGCCGAGTTCGCGTGCGCGCTGGCGGGCCTCGTCGTCGGCGAGCCATGCCACCAACGCCTCTTTCGTGGG
>CAJXIC010000231.1 GCA_913054385.1 uncultured Pseudomonadota bacterium | reverse complement strand
GGCTGTGTCGGCTTCCCGTGGTGAGCCCCTGGAACGCAGACCCTCCGAGCCCGGCGAGAAGACGAGCGCGCCGCGGGCACGCAACGCCGCCACCGATCGCCCCCCGTCGACACTCGCCGAAACCCTCTTCGCGGCGGTCGACACCCAGGACTCCGAGCGCATTCTCGATGCCATCGCAGCGCTCGAAGAGTTGGGCGGACAGACGGCCATCGACACGCTGGCGAAGGTTCTCGCTGCCAGTGGAGACCCCGACACGAAGGTCGAGGCGCTCGACGCGCTGGCTTTCCTCGCCGACGAGGGGAACGTCGCGGATGCGATTCGCAGCGCGCTCACCGATCCCTCGCCGTTGGTTCGCATGGAGGCGGCGGACATCGCCGCCGAACTCCTGCTGGTCGAGTTGCTTCCCGACCTGCACGCTGCACAGGCGCAGGAAGGCGACCCGGAGGCCGCCGACGTGATCTCCGATGCGGTCTTCGAGATCGAAATCGAGGAAGAGATCTCGCCCTAACGCGAGTGGGCGCCCGCTAGAGACGCTCCTCGACGACGATTTCTGCGGACCCTGCCGGCAGGCTCACAAACGTGCCGTCGCGCCCCAGGGTGACCGGCCCGGCGTAGGCGTCCGGGACGCCCTCGAGAAAGAGGGCGTCCATCGAAGCCAGTGGCAGGGGCGGCACGATGTGGGAAAAGAGCAGGTGGCGGGCGCCCGCCGTCTGGGCCGACGCCGCGGCTTCGACCGGCGTGGTGTGGTAGCTGAGGATGTCGCGCGTGATCTTCGCGAGGCGCGGTCGGTGGGCCGCTTCGGCGCTGGCCGTCATTACGGCTACGAGTTGCGGGGCCAGCGCTTCGTGGACCAGGAGATCGGTTCCGGCCGCGAAGTGTTCGAGGTTCGCCGACTGTTTCGTATCCCCGGAGACGACCACCGAGCGTCCGCGGTAGTCGAAGCGGTAACCGACCGCCGGGTCGACGGGCTCGTGGTCGACACGAAAGGCGGTAATGCGGAGCCCACCGTCATCGAGCAGCACCGCGCCTTCGCCGACTGCCGGCTGCGGGAAGGGGATTGCTGTGGCGCCGCCGCCCGAGTCGGGGACGACGTCCTCTCCGTGGTGGGCCACGCGGTAGCGGTGGTCCTGCGCGTAGGCGGCGTTCACGCCGGCTGCGATTTCTTCGACTCCCGTGGGCCCAATGAGCGGCGTGGGTTCGGTGCGGCCGCCGTTCACCCAGATTTGCAGCAGCATCTCGCCGAGCCCGTCGATGTGATCGCTGTGAAAGTGTGTCAGCAGGATCGCTTCGACGTTTGCATGGGGGATCTGCATCTGGCCGAGCACGCGCGAAGAGCCGGTGCCGGCGTCGACCAGGAAGACGCGGTCCCCGGCGATGATCGCCGTGCAGGGGCCCGAGCGCAGCGGGTCGGGAAGCGGCGAGCCCGCCCCGCAGAGGCCGACGTGGAGACCGTCGGGCAACTGATCGAGGAGGTTCGCCGACATTCGTTGGGCCACGACCTTTTCCATGACGCGCATCGTGAGCGGGCCGCGGAAGGCGTAGGCCACCACGGCGAGGGCGGCGACGACGACGAGTGAACCAATGAGGAAGCGTTTCACGCTGCAGTCTCCTGGGGGTTGGCGCGCGACGTAGATCAAAACACAGCGATGGTCGCGGTGCTACGGGGGCTATAACCTCTGTACGGGACCGGCGGGGCGGTCGGCCGGGTTTGGTCGGGCCACAATGCACCGAAACCGCTGTCCGAAGGAGGCTGCATGTCCGACAAGGCGAGGCGCAAGCGCGGAGAGGAAATGTTGAAGGAGGTCTACGCGGGCGACGTCAAAGCTCCGCCCGAAGGGATGCCCTTCGTCGACCTGATGCTCGAGCAACTCTTCGCCGAAGTCTGGAGCCGCGACGTGCTCTCGATTCGCGACCGTCGGCTGATCCTGCTGGGAGTGATCGCCGAGAAGGGCGAGCCGATGACCTTCGGCATCCAGGCGAAGGCCGCCCTCAAGCGCGGCGAGTTGACCGCGGAGCAGCTGCGCGAGACCCTGCTGATGGTCGCCAACTACGCAGGCTACCCGCGCGCGGCGTCTCTGCTCGGCGTCGTGGAGAAGACCATCGCCGAGTTCGAGGCGTCGAGCGGCGGCGAGACCTGAGCGGACCCGGGGACCGAAAACGGGGACGTTCTGAAAACGTGAAAACGGGGACGGGTTTTCTTTTTTTCTTTTTGTCCTTTTCAGCCGCCGAGTCGGCGTCAAGCACCGACTCGGCGGCTGAAAAGGACAAAAAGAAAAAAAGAAAACCCGTCCCCGTTTTCAGAACGTCCCCGTTTTCGCGGTGAGTTAGAAGACGCCCGCGGCCTGAAGCAGCAGGCCGATCGCCAGCAGCAGCATCATGCCGCCCACCGCCGCGTGTACCCTGTGCATCGCACGGACCGAGAAGCTGTGGCGCAGGCGAGCGGTGAGAGTCGTGATGCCTCCCCACCAGAGCGCGCAGCCGAGCGCGATGCCGATGATCGCCGCCACCGGCTGCCGCTCGGCCAGGCCGCTGGCACCCAGGGCGGCGAGCAAGGCTGCAATGGTGAGGATGGCCAGTGGGTTCGAGAGTGTGACAGCGAAGCAGGTGGCGAAACCCGCCAGCTTCGCGCGCGGATTTTCTTCGTCGGCTTCCATGCGCGGTGTCGTGCGGATCAAGTAGAGGGCGATCACGATCAGGACGAGAGCAGCGACCAGCCGCAGCGGGTTCGCGTTGGCACCGACCCAGTCCGCTGCCAACGCCAGCCCGTAGACAGCAGCCGTTCCGTAAAGGGTGTCTGCCAGCAGCGCTCCGGCGCCCGCGGTGATGCCGGCACCCCAACCCGCACGCAGCGTCTGTCGAAGACACAGAGCGTTAGCCGGGCCCACCCCTACCGATACGCCGAACCCCACGGCCACCCCGGCCCCACCGGCTGCGAGAACGCTCCAGTCCATGCAGCGCTCAGGCCTCGCTCCCGACGTTCCAGCTGGGGGGAGGCCGGTACGCGGGCGAATTCGGGGCGAGGTGTCGGTACGTCGGAGCGACCATGGCTGCCGAGATTAGCCGAGAATCTGGTCGCCTTCCGTGGGTCTCTGGCGTTGAGGTTCAGGCGGGGGCCGCGGGCATGTGCAGCAACTCGATCACGTGGCCGCCCATCGCCTGCGGCGCCTGCAGGTAGGCGAATGAGATCTCGGGTGAGTAGCGCTTGTAGAAGATCACCTCGAAGCCCGCGTCGCCCATCTCCTTCATCTTCGCCTCGACGTCCTCGACGTCGAAGCGAACGTGATGCAGGCCCTCGCCGTGTTCGCGAAGGTGATCCGCGTGCGGCGGGTGGCCCTCGAGCACCGCGATCAACTCGACCTCGATGGGGCCCTCGTTGTTCGTGGCGACGTGCAGCGTACAGTCCGCGACCTCGCCACGGATCAGGCATTCGTCGAGTTTCGCCGTGTAGTGCTCGAAGGGGCCGTAGAGTGCGCCGTAGCGCGCGAGAGCCTCTTCCATGTCGTTTACGACGTAGGCGATCTGGCCGATGGGTCCGAGCCCGAAACGCGCTGCGATGTCGATGGCCATGACTTTCCTCCGCCTTGTGATCGTTCGTCCGCAGCCTAGCGAACGCTTTTCCGAGCACTCGTGTCCGCGTCCCGGAGCATGGGCTTCGCTAGGCTCGCCTCTGCCACCCGAGCGTTGGGCCACTGCGCGAGAGGAAGCCATGGGCGCGAAGCGAATTCGGCGAGGGCGAGTCGCGACCTCTCTTCTCGTCGCACTCGTGCTGCTTGCGCTCGGAGCCTCGGATCTCCGCGCTCACGCTCTGGCCCCCTCGCTCCTCGAACTCCGCGAGCTGCCGGGCCAGCGCGCCGCGGTTCGCTGGAAGCAGCCGGCCCAGCAACCTCCGGGCACGCGACTGTGGCCTTTGCTCCCGGAGAGCTGTATTCCCGAAGACGAGGGCGAGTGGCTGCGCGAAGGGACCGGCGTGGTGCACGCCTACACGGTTGCCTGCGAGGGCCCTCTGCGGGGTCTCGAAGTGGGCGTCGATGGCCTGGCATCGAGCCCCACCTCGGTGCTGCTGCGTGTCGAATCGCTCGATGGCGAGACCCTGCGACAAGTGCTGAATGCAAAGCGTCCCTCGCTGAAGATTCCAAAGCGGCAGACGCAGCGCGAAGTCGCGGTGGGCTACGCCGAACTCGGTTTCGATCACATCCTTTCGGGCTTTGACCACCTGCTCTTCGTGCTCGCGCTGATCATCCTGGTTCCCACCCGGCGGGCGCTCTTGTGGACGAT
>CAJXIC010000230.1 GCA_913054385.1 uncultured Pseudomonadota bacterium | reverse complement strand
GAGGGCGCTGGCGATGCGCTCGCGCGCCGACTCGACCGCCGCCCGGGCACGCCAGCCGTAGGCGTGAGTGCGGCTCGCAGCGTTTCCGAAATCGTCGCGCAGCCACGGATCCATCGCCTCGAGAACCCTTGGATCGAGAGGCGTCGTCGCGTGGTGGTCGAGATAGATCGGGCGACGGGGAGCCATGCGCTCCTCGCGGACGGGGTCAGGCGGCGAAGGATTCGCCGCAGCCGCAGCTGCTCGATGCGTTCGGGTTGTCGATCTTGAAACCCGAGTCCTGGAGGCTGTCGACGAAATCGAGGGTGCAGCCCACCAGGTAGAGCGCGCTCTTCTCGTCGACGAAGACGCGAACCCCGAAGGCCTCGATCTGGTGGTCGCTCTCGGCCAGGTCGTCGTCGAAGGAGAGTTGGTACTGCAGGCCCGAACAGCCCCCGCCCACGACCTTCATGCGCAGACCGTGGGTTTTGACCTTGCCGTCCACATCGAGGAGTGAACGGACCTTTTCGGCTGCAGATTCAGTGACTTCGATCATTGCTTCCCCAGTGGCCGGCGATCGCCGGCCTCGAACCAAGATTAGGCGCGCCGCCCCCAGAGTCAAGCGCGTCGCCCCAGCGGGCGCGGGAGCGCCGCCCACCGCGCGCTGGCCGCGTGTTACCCAGGGGAGCCCCGGGGCTCGAGCCAAAGGAAGATTTCGCGATTGCCCTTGGGCCCCGCGAGCCGGCTGTCGACCCGGCCGAGTTCCCGATAGCCGAGCGCCCTCGCCGCCTCGAAAACGTCGTCGACGGCCCGGCTTCGGAGCGCGTCGTCGCGCACCACCCCACCCTTCCCGACCTCGCGCCGCGCGACCTCGAACTGAGGCTTGACCATCACCAGGATCTGGGCGCGGTCGGCGACCCGCGCCAACGCCGGCAGAATCAGGCGCACCGAAATGAAGGAGACGTCCACCACCACGAGGTCGATGGCCTCGGGCATGGCGTCGGGCTCGAGGTGGCGCGCGTTGGTCCGCTCGAGGACACGCGTCCGCGGATCGGCGCGCAGCCTCGCCTCGAGCTGCCCATAGCCGACATCCACGCACACCACCGAAACCGCGCCGGCCTGCAGCAGGCAATCGCTGAAACCGCCGGTGGAGGCGCCGATGTCGAGACACGCAGCGCCTTTGGGGTCGATCCCCAGGTCGGCCAACGCACCCTCGAGCTTTTCGCCGCCACGCGAGACGAAGCGGCGATCGCTCCCGCGCACTCGCAGACGCGCGCCGGGCGCCACGCGCGCGCCGCATTTCGAGACCGGAACGTCGTCGACCAGTACGCGACCGGCGAGGATCAGACTCTGGGCACGCGAGCGGCTGGGCGCCAGGGCGTCGGCCACCACGCGATCATCGAGCCGCTCGCCCTTCAGCGGGCGTCCCGTTGCAGAAGCAGTCGCTGGGTCGCCTTCACGACTCCCGCCGCGTCGAGGCCCAAGCTGGCCAGGTCCGCTCCGTGCTCGACCAGGACGTCGGGGACGCCGAGGGCGCGCAGCGGAATCGAGACGCCTTCTTCGGCGAGGGCCTCGAGGACTGCCGACCCGAACCCGCCCATTGCACTGTGCTCCTCGAGGGTCAGCATCGCTCCGCAGCGCCGGGCCAACCCGACGATGCGTTCGACGTCGAGAGGTTTCACGAAGCGCGCATTGAGCACCGCGGCACGCGTGCCGACGGCCTGGAGTTCTTCGGCGGCCTGCATCGCCACCGGCACCATCTTTCCGATCGCCACCAGGGCCACGTCATCGCCGTCGCGCAGCAGTTCGGCCTCGCCCACCTGCAACAGCTTGATCTCGGGGTCCAGGGGCACGCCGAGGCCGGCGCCGCGCGGGTAACGAATCGCCGCGGGACCCGGGTACTCGATCGCCGTCGCGAGCATGTGTTGCAGCTCGTTCTCGTCTTTCGGCGCCATCACGATGATGTTCGGCAGCGTCCGCAGAATGGTGAAATCGTAGAAGCCCTGGTGGGTCGCACCGTCCGCGCCCACCAGGCCCGCGCGATCGAGGGCCAGGGTGACATCGAGGTTCTGGATGCACACGTCGTGCACGACCTGGTCGTAGGCGCGCTGCAAGAAAGTCGAGTAGATCGCCGCCACCGGCTTCATGCCCTCGGTGGCGAGGCCGGCGGCGAAGGTCACTGCGTGCTGCTCGGCGATGCCCACGTCGTAGAAGCGCGTCGGGAACTTCCGCTCGAAGCGATCGAGACCCGTGCCCCCCGCCATCGCCGCGGTGATCGCGACGATGCGGTCGTCTTCCTGGGCGAGGCGCATCAAGGTGTCCGAGAAAATGCGCGTGTAGGAGGGGGGCCCCGGCTTGGAGGGCGCGAACTCGCCCGATTCGACATCGAACTTCGAGACACCGTGGTACTTGAGCGGGTCGCGTACCGCGGGTTCGTAGCCGTGACCCTTCTCGGTGAGCGCGTGCACGAGAATCGGCCCGTCGCCGTCGGCGATCATCTTCTTCACGTTCTCGAAGGTCTCGAGAACGACGTCCATGCGGTGACCCTGGATGGGACCGACGTAGCGAAAGTTGAGCGCCTCGAAGAGCAACCCCGGCGAGAAGAAGACCTTCAGCGATTCTTCGGCTTTGCGCGCCCAGTGCAGCATGTCGCCAGGCAGACCACCGAGGAAATCTCGGGCCCAACCCTTCATCCGGCGCGACATGGGAGCTGACAGCTTCCGAGAGAGATAGGAGGACATGGCGCCCACGTTCGGAGAAATCGACATCTCGTTGTCGTTGAGCACCACCACCAGGTTTTTCTGCTGCAAATGTCCGGCGTGGTTGAGTGCCTCGAAGGCCATGCCGGCGGTCATGCCGCCATCGCCGATCAGCGCGATCACCAGGCGATCTTCGCCGCGCAACTGGGAGCCCTGGGCCATCCCGAGGGCCGCGGAAATCGAGGTCCCGGCGTGCCCCGCGCCGAAGTGATCGAACTCCGATTCCGAGCGTCGCAGAAATTTCGCGATGCCCCCGGTCTGGCCGATGCGATCAAAACCTTCGCGGCGCCCGGTGAGAATCTTGTGCGGGTAGCCCTGGTGGCCGACGTCGAGGACCAACCGATCGCGGGGTGTGTCAAAGACGTAGTGGATCGCGGTGATCAACTCGGTGGAGCCGAGACTCGAGGCCAGGTGCCCCCCCGTCTTCGAGACGCGCTCGAGAATGTCCCGGCGCACTTCATGGGCCACCTGCTCGACCTTCTCGGCCGGCAGCTTTCGCAGATCCTCGGGGCACTCGATCGCGTCGAGTAGGCTCTCGCCGCTCATGACTTCCTCCGCACCGCGAAGCGCGCGAGTTCGCGCAGGATCTCCGCCCGGCCGCCCCATGCCTCGAGACGCGAAAGCGCACCCGCAAGCAGTTCCTCGGAGCGCGCCCGCGCCCCTTCCGAGCCGAGAGCCGCCAGCGACGAGCAGGGCGAATCCTCGTGCTCGTCTTCCAGATCATCGGCGATCTGGAAGCCGATTCCCACCTCCATCCCGAAGGCCCGAAGCGCCTCGACGGCAGTGCCGTCCGCGCCCCCCAGCAGCGCCCCCCCGGCTACCGCCGCCGCGAAGAGTGCCGCGGTCTTGCGCCGGTGCACCGATTCGACCGCTTCGTTTGAGCCCCCCTTCGCAAAATCGAGATCGTCGACCTGGCCGCCGACGAGGCCCTCGGGACCGGCCGCCCGCGCCAGCTCGCGCAGCGCCGCCGCCACCGGCTCCGCGTCATGGCCGCGGGCGGCATTCGCGAGCGTCTCGAAGGCAAGCGCCTGGAGAGCGTCGCCGGCCAGCACGGCAACGGCTTCCCCGTAGGCGACGTGCACCGTGGGCAGCCCCCTGCGAAGCGCGTCGTCGTCCATGCACGGGAGATCGTCGTGGACCAGCGAGTAGGCGTGGATCAATTCGACTGCGGCGGCCACCGGCAGTGCGCGCTCGGGCGCGGCGCCGACGGCTTCGGCCGCTGCCATCGCGAAGAGCGGACGCAGCCGCTTCCCACCCGAGAGTACGGCGTGGCGCATGGCCGCGTGCAGCGACTGCGGCGCGATCTCGGACGAGGGCAGCAGCGCCTCGAGAAAGGCCTCGACGCGGGGCGCACGGTCCGCCCGATAGGCCGCGAGGTCCATCTACTGGTCCTCGGCGTCCGCGGAACCCTCGTCCCGGGAATCCTCGGGATCAAGGGGCTCCGAAAGCCAGCGATCGCCCTCGCGCGAGAGCACCTCGATGCGCGCCTCGGCCGCTTCGAGCTGCTTCGAACAGGCCCGCGAGAGGCGCACGCCTTCTTCGCACGC
>CAJXIC010000229.1 GCA_913054385.1 uncultured Pseudomonadota bacterium | reverse complement strand
AACAGCGATCAGCCAGCGGCGCACCCTGGGGCGCCTCCGCTCGTGCGTCTTGATCTTCGTGCCCCGCGCACCGGCGATTCTATTCCTCGACCGCGGTTTTTTCGGCCCTTCGACGCACGCGCACGCGGGTGACCCGGGCGCCCGATACATCGAGACATTGCAATTCGTATTCGGAAAGCTCGACAGCCTCGCCCCTGCGCGGAGCGCGCTCGAGGGTGTTGAAGAGCAGGCCGCCGAGGGTGTCGCCACGCTCGGCGTTGATCTCCCAGCCGCTAGCGCGATTGAAATCGAGAACCGAGACCCGGGCCAGCACGTCGTAGCTGCCATCGTCGCGCTCGCGTACGTCGTAGAGTTCCTCGGAGTCGAATTCGTCGCGGATCTCGCCGACGATTTCCTCGAGAATGTCTTCCTGGGTCACGAGACCCTGGGTGACCGCGAATTCGTCCTTCACAATCGCCATGTGGATGAAGCCGCGCTGCATGTCAGCGAGCAGATCGAGGATCCGTTTCCGCTCGGGTACCCGGATCACCGGCTTGAGAATCGAGCCGAGGTCCTCCTCGCCACTGCGCACGTGGACGATCAGATCCTTCAGGTGGATCACGCCCTTCACATCGTCAATCGACTGCGAGTAGATCGGAACCCGGGTGTATCGGTCTTCGAGAAGTTCCTCGAGTAGTTCCGGCGCGGGGGTTTCGATCGGAAAAGCGCTGATCTCCGTCCGCGGCACCATGATCTCGCTCACCGTCATTTCCGCCGCCTCGGAGGTGGCCCCGATGATCGCCATCGGCATGCCTTCGGCGCCGTCGCGTGCGGCCAGCGCCAGCCGCAGGACCTCTTCGGCCGAGAGCACGTCTTCTTCGATTCCATTTCCGCCGGTCATGCGCCGGATCGCAGGATCGACGATGCGGTCGATCAAGCCATGCAGGGGCCGCAGTAGTTGATGAAAGAGATAGAGGGGGAGGGCCACAAAGCGCGAGACTCCCAGCGGGTGGCTGGCGGCCAGCGCCTTGGGAAATATCTCGCAGGCCAACAGGATCACGACGGTCATCGCCGCCGTGGCGATCGGAATACCGCGCTCGGGGCCGAAGAGATCGATCGCGAGGGCCGCCGCCACGGAAGCGCCGAGAATGTTGGCGACGTTGTTCCCGAGCAGGATCGTCACCAGCAGGCGCGAGGTCGAGGAAAGCAGCGAGCGGACCGCCGCGATGGAGGGGCCCTTCCCCGCCTTCTCGGCCTCATCGAGGTCGTGCTCGCGAACACGCAGGAGCGCTGTCTCGCTGCTCGAAAAGAATGCCGAGAGCACGAGGCACGCCACGAGGATGAGGACGTAGGTGAGAATCAAAGGATTCTCTTCCCGGGCGCGCCCAGCCCCTGGTGGCTCGGACGAATCGACTCCGCGGCGGGCGTACGTGGTCCCAAGGCGGGGGATTCTGGGAAGGATCGTCTCATCGGCTCCACCGAGGCTACCGCGAGCCCCGGAATGCGGCAACGGGAGGGCCTCACGGGGCCTTGAAACCGAGGCGCAGGAGGGCCTCCCGGGCTTCGCCCCCCGCCTGCAGCGCGCGGCGCAGCGCAGTCACGCCCGGGCGGTCCCAGCGCGCCCGCGGAATCGCGAAGTCGTAGTGCTCCGCCCGGAGCGGGGCGAAGGCCAACCCGGCCTGCTTCGCCACCGTCTCGATCGTGACCCCCCAATCGGCTCGCTTCTGTTCCACCGCCCGGGCCACCGCGAAATGCGAACGCGGCTCGAAGGCATGACCCGGCGGGCGGCGGTCGCCCAGCAGGGAGTCGATCAGGATCCGCGTGCCCGCGCCGCGGTTGCGATTCACCATCCGCGCCGCGGGGTCCTGCACCACCGTCATCGCTGCCCGTGTCTCGTCCACCCGTGTAACGATCCCCTGCATGCGGCGATAACCGGGGAGCAACACGAGATCTTCGCCCAGGAAGGGCGCGTTGTAGGAATCCGTCTCGGGGTCGAGCAGGTGGATTGGCGCTGCGTCGCACTCACCGCGCTGCGCGGCGGCGAGCCCCGCCTGGCTTCCCACCGCGAGTACCTTGATCTGCAGTCCCTGTCGCGCCAGAACGCTCGCGATGGCATCGAGCCCGATGCAGTGGCTCCCGATCATGATCAGATCCGCTGGCGAAACTTCTCGCGCCAGCAGGCGCACGTCCACCTCGCAACCGGAATCGACTCGCTCGGTATTGCGCTCGATGCGAACAAAACCATCCGCACGACTGAAAGCCGTGACACTCCCGCTCCCCTTGCCCATCGGGTAGGCGACCAGGCCCTCGTCACCCTCCACCAGGCCAACGAGCAGGTATTCGAGTCGGCCGCGCTCGGAGACCGTGTCCACCGCCAGGTGGGCCCTTGTGAGACCGCGGCGACTCGGCCGGGCGCCCGATAGGCGAAGGAGTACCGGGGCCACGAATTCGTAGAAGGTGAAGATCGCGGAAGTCGGAAAGCCGGGCAGGATCACCACGGGTTTCTCGCCCGCGGCAGCGAGGCAGATCGGCTTTCCGGGCTTGAGTGCCACACCGTGCACAATCACACCGGGTTCCAACTCGGCCACCGCGAGGGCGTTGAGGTCGCCTTCACCCTTCGATGTCCCGCCGGAGAGCAGCACCAGGTCGGCGCCGGCGATGGCCTCGGCGAGAGCGCTTCGCACCGCCCCGAGGTCATCGGGGACGCTCGGGAGTACCCACGCTTCGCCGCCCAGTTCGGTGACGGCGTCCGCCAGGATTCGGGAGTTGCTGTCGTAGACGAGCCCGGGTCTCAGCTCCTCTCCCGGAGCCCTGATTTCGTCGCCGGTCGAGAGGATCGCGATGCGGGGGCGTCGCTGGACCCAGACAGTCGCGCAACCGATCGCCGCCAGGACACCCGTCTCCCGCGAGGTGAGTTTCGTACCGGAAAAAAGAACCACCTCGCCTGCACCAATGTCGGTGCCCGCGAACGAGAGTGCCGCGCCGGGAACGCGAGCCGCGTGCACCATCACCTCACCCGTCACGGGGTCGATGTCGGTGATCTCAACCGGAACCACGGCATCGGCGCCGCGGGGAATCATTCCACCCGTGGCGATGACGGTCGCGGTCCCTTGCGCAATTTCGATCTCGGGATGGAAGCCGGTGGGGATCGATTCGGCGTTTCGTTTCAGCCGGACGGGCCTCTCTTCGCTGGCACCGAAGGTATCCGCCGCACGAACGGCGAAGCCGTCCATATTCGATCGATCGAATCCCGGTACGTCGATTTCCGAGCGCACGTCTCTTGCCAGGACGCGGCCGAGGAGGCAGTCGATCGCAACGCACTCCTCGCCGATCGCTTTGGTGTCGATCGCGCGGTGCCAGCGGCGTTCGGCGTCATCGCGGTCGACGACTTCAAGAAATTGTTGCTGTCGCATGGGCTGGATTCGCGTCCTGTCCCCGGGCGACGCGGCAACGATCCGCTTCGCCTGCTCGGGGACTGCATCAATCGTAGAGCAGGACCTCTACCTCGTTGCCTTCGGGCATCCCCTCCCACTCGCGCTTTACGATCACGAAGCCATCCGCCCGAACCGTCGACGAGAGGATCGAAGCACCGGAGGTGCCAATGGGCCTGGCCCCCCCGGCCTCGAGGGCCACGCGCACATAGTCCGTCCGGCCCACCGCCGAAGCAATTTTGCGAATCAGCGGGACGCGCAGGCGCCGGTGGGGCCAATCGCGCGAAAGGCCGCCGAGAGCGCGAATCGTTGGACCCGCGAAGAACTCGTAGGCACACAGGCAACTCACCGGGTTCCCGGGGAGTAGGAAAACGAAGCGCTCTGCGATGCGGCCAAGCCCGGTGGGGCTCGAAGGGCGCATCGAAACACCGTGGAAATCGAGGGACCCGAGTTCTGCGAGCAGGCCCGGCGCGTGGTCTTCCTGCCCCACGCTGCTTCCACCCGAAACGAGCACGACGTCCGCGGCATCGTCCGCCATCGCCTCGCGAATCGCTTCGGGTCGGTCGGGGAGAATTTCGAAGGGGAGGCACTCCCCACCGTCGCGATCGACCAGGGCGCGCAACACCACCGAATTCGAATCCGCGATCATCGCGCCCTGCGGATCCGGTGCGCTCCCGGCCGGCAGCAATTCGTCTCCCGTCACCACCAGCGCAACCCGCGGTCGTCGTACGCACTCGACCTTCGCGCAGCCGATCGAGGCCAGAAGCCCCGCGTCCTGGGGGCGCAGCTTGCGGCCCGGCGAAAGCAGCCGGTCGCCACTTTCGACGTCTTCGCCGCGCGCCCCCACGTTTTTCTGGGGCGCGACCGCATCGCGCACCTCGACGCGACCCGCT
>CAJXIC010000228.1 GCA_913054385.1 uncultured Pseudomonadota bacterium | reverse complement strand
CGCCTCGCTCGCGGGGGGCGACGCCTCGGCGGCGGCGTTGGCTTCGATGGCCTTCCATTGGGCGAGCGCGAGTGCAACGCGTGCGGTTGCCCGCGCCCTTCACAGTTTCGGGGGATCGGGCCTCTCTCTCGAGGGAGACATCCAGCTCTATCACCGCCGGGCGAAAGCCTGGGCGCTGTGGCCCGGAGACCCGGAAGACGAACTCGACCGGGTGGCGGAAGCGCTCTGGGGCGACACGCCGGCGTTCGATGTCGACCGCGAAGGCGAGGTGGGGATCGACTTTGGCTACGGCGAGGCCGCAGAGCGCTACGCGGCCGCCGCGCGCGCGTTCTTCGAAAAGCAGTGGAGTCCCCTGCGCAATGCGCGGCGGCACTATGCCTGGGAGGGTTACGACCCCGAATTCTGGAAGGCTCTGGGGGCCGCGGGTTTTCTGTACCCGGCCTGGCCGAAAGTTTTTGGTGGTGAGGCGCGCAGTCGTTACGAGATGGAGGCGCTGGCGGCGGTTTTCTTCGATTTTGGCTGCACGCGGCATCCGATCGATACCACCGGCATGGTGGCCGCTGCCGTCATGCAGTTTGGGAGCGAGGAACTCAAGGCCGAGGTGCTGCCGCGCTTCGCGCGCGGCGAGGCGATCTCGAGTCTCGGCTACACCGAGCCGGGTTCGGGCTCGGACATCGCCGCGGCCCAGACACGCGCCGTCTTCACGGGAGAAGCCTGGCGAATCGACGGGCAGAAAATGTTCACGAGTGGGGCGAACCTCGGCGACTACGTTTTCCTGCTTGCACGCACCGACTCCGAAGTGCCAAAGCACCGCGGGCTCACCCTCTTTCTCGTGCCCCTTGATCGCGAGGGGATCGAGGTGCGGCCCTTCGAGACGCTCTCGGACGAGTGTACCAACGCGACCTACTACGAGAACGTGCAGGTCGAGGACCGCTACCGGGTGGGCGAAGTCGACGGCGGCTGGCAGGTCTTGAACCTCGCTCTCGAACTCGAGCACGGAAAGGGCGTCGTCCTCGAGCAGCGGGCGCTCTTGGAGGGGGCGCTCGACTGGGCGCGGACCTTGCGCCGAGACGGCACACGGCCGACCGCCGATCAGGGCGTGCGCCGTCGCCTCGCCCGAGCGGCGATCCACACCGAAGTCGCCGATGCCCTCCACCGGGCGGCGCTCTTCGCGGCGGCGGAAGGGGAACGGGCTTCTGCCATGGGCCCGATGGCGAAGCTCTTCTCGTCGGATCGGTTTATCCTCGACGCGGCCGATCTCATGGATCTGTGTGCGCCCGATTCGCTCCTGCGCGGGCGTCATGGGGGCGGCGATGCGGGCGCCGCGGCGGTCGAATTCGCTTATCGCCTCTCCACCGCGACGAGTATTTACGGTGGCACGAGCGAGATCATGAAGAGCATCATTGCCCAGGAATCGTTGGGGCTCCCGCGCAGCCGGAGCTGAGGAGAGATCGAAATGGCAGAACCCATCGTCCTCGTGGACGACCCCGCACCCCACGTCCGACGGCTGACGATGAATCGGCCCGAGAAGCGCAACGCGCTCAACCATGCGCTTCGCGGCGGCTTGCTCGAGGCGCTGCGTGAAGCGGATGCCGACCCCGACGTGAGGGTTTCCATCGTGCGCGGCGCCGGAAAGGGCTTCTCTGCCGGATATGACCTCGGGGGTGGGAACGCCGGACAGGACGAGCCCTGGTTCACGGCCCACGGCGACGGGCATTGGCCGCGCCACGTTACAGAGGGGTGGCTTTCGATCTGGGACCTGGCGAAGCCGGTGATCGCCCAGGTGCACGGCTTCTGCCTCGCCGGCGGCAGCGAACTCGCAACCTGTTGCGACCTCATCTACATGGCCCAGGACGCGCAGATGGGATACCCGGCGGTGCGCTTCGGAGTCGGTGACAACCACTTTCACACCTGGTTCATGGGGATGCGTCAAGCCATGCAAATGATGCTGACGGGAGATTCGATCAACGGGATCGAGGCGGTCCAAAAGGGCTGGGCGAACGAGGCCTGGCCCGCCGACGAGCTCGACGCCCGCGTTGTCGCCGTCGCCGAGCGAATCGCTGGAGTACCGCCCGACCTGGTGCAGTTGAACAAGCGCGTGGTCCACCGGCAGATGGAGATCATGGGCTTGCGCACGGGCATCCGCGCCGGTTCGGAACTCTGTGCGCTCGGGACCCACCAGCAGGCCCTCGCCGACTTCTTGAAGCAGATCGCCGAGCACGGACTCAAAGAAGCCCTGGACGAGCGGGATTCTCCTTTTGGCGACTACAGGACGCAGAAGTCACCAGAAGACGGCTAATCGTCGGACTGCCATCGATGGGTTTGACTTCGGCAAGACGCGCTCATACGTTCCCACTCCGCCCGGGTCTCGCCGGCGCCGGGAGCACGGAGGCCGCGTGACGCTTCGAGGGAATCTGGTCGGGGGCGAAGTTCCGCTCTATTTCGTGATGGCGCCGAGCTATCACTCCTCGACGCTGCTGGCGCTGCTGCTCAATAACCATCCCGACCTCTCGAGCCTGGGGGATACGCTTCCCCACCGCAGGCTCTACCCGAATCAGCGCTGCGGCTGCGAAGCCCGGGTGCGAGACTGTTCGTTCTGGCAAGAAGTGCACCGGCGACTCGACGCCGACCGCTTTGCGCACAGCGACTTCATGATCCCGGCGTACCCCGAGGTTTCGAAGGACTACCGCATCAATAGCGTCGTCGCGCGGAGTCTCACGGCACTCTCGCTGTCGCTCGGACCCGGCGTCTGGAAGCTGGCACCGCGGGCGAGTTCGGAGTTCCTCGAGACCTTCCTGCGTTTTGGAGAGGTGATTTGCGAACTCCAGCAGAGCAGGATCTTCGTGAACAACGTAAAGAGCTTCACCTCGCTGCTCGCGCTCCGGAGCCTGCTCGGCAAACGAGCGCGGATCCGGGTGATCCACCTCATCCGCGACCCGCGCGGCTACTTCCTTTCTGAGCGGAAACAGAACCCGGCGGTGACCCCGCGCGCGTCGGGCAGACGCTGGCTCGCTTATCACCGCCGCGTCGAGTGGCTCAAGCACTACACCGGGCCCGAAGGCTATTTCCGTCTGCGTTACGAGGATCTCTGTGACGACGGGGAAGCGGCGCTGGCGCAGTTGTGCCGATTTCTCGAGGTCGAGCCGCAGCCGATGTGCCTTCCCGTGGTCTATCCCGAAAAGAACCACGTGCTCGGCAACGTGACACGGTTCGATTTCGACGGGCAGATCCGGCCGAGCCTGGGCTGGATCGAGGCGACCACCGCCGAAGAGCAGCGCCAGGTATTGGCGGCGACGCGGCCGCTCTCCCAGGCCTGCGGCTACTCCTAGGGCCGAAGCGCGCTGCGAATCACTCGGGTGCGTGCGCGTCTGGAAGGACGTAGCCGAGCGCTTCGAGTCTTTTCGCGTCGTCGTCGCTCAACTCTGAGGCATCGGCCGTCCGCAGCGCGAGATCGCGGGAGAGATCGGCCATGCGCTCCGCGTGGCGGGCCAGGACCTCGGGGTGCCTGGTAGCGGCGTCGTTTTTTTCGCCGGGGTCGGCTTCGAGGTCGACGAGAAAGTGCCGGCCGTCGCGTCGTCGCCAGTAGCTCTTGAAGCGGCCCTTGCGGTAGGTCTGGTAGTAGCGCTCGGAGGTGAAAAGCTCGCCGTCCTCGAGGTCTTTCGGCCCGGGGTGCGTGACGCCGCCGGTCATTAGGACCAACCGGTGCACGTCATCGCCGCGAAGTGCAGCCTGGGCGTCGACGCCCGCGATGGGCGGAGAAACGAAGAAGGGAACGTGGAGGACTTCCTCGAAGGCGGGGTTCCCGTAGTGGAGGGGGCCGCCCTTCGTGAAGTGTTCTTCTTCGAGTCGCTCTCCATGGTCCGAGACGACGAACAGGGTCGTGCCCTCGAGTAGCGAGCGCGCTTCGAGAAGACCGAGCAGCTCGCCCAACGCGGCATCCGCGCGGTGAACGCCATGCGCATAGGAGATCCCGTGAGCGAGGTAGTCATGGGCCTCCATGTAGTGGACGTAGAGGAAGAAGTGGTCGGTCGGACGCTGGTCCAGAAGCCACGCCACATTTTCGTTCGCGCGTTCGGCGCTGCGATCCTCGGCCAGTCCGACCTGATAGCCCGGGACCGCTACGGCAGGAGCCAGGCGCCCGACTTCGACCCACTCGTCGAAGCCGCGTTCGAAGCCGCGGGGTTGGAAGAGCAGGGTGTTGGTAACGACGCCTACCGTCCAATACCCCGCTTCGCGAAGGCGCCCTGCGAGCGTGGGCAGACTCTCGGGGATACAGGAATCGTCGAGGCCTTCCCGGGCAAAGCGCCG
>CAJXIC010000227.1 GCA_913054385.1 uncultured Pseudomonadota bacterium | reverse complement strand
GTCGCGGCGGAAGGGCTCGGCGAGGTCCTGGCCGACCATGATCTCGACCACGGTGCAGCGCTCGGAGGCGATGGCGGCGCGCAGGGCGTCGCCGACCTCGCCGGGGTGGCTGACGCGGATTCCGCCCCCGCCCATGGCCTCGGCGATTCCGGCGAAACTAGGATTCTCGAGGTTGGTGCCCACGTAGCGGTCGTCGTAGTAGTCGATCTGGTTTTTCTTCTCGGCGCCCCATTGGCCGTTGTTGAAGACCACCGCCACGGTGGGAATGTTCTCGCGCACGCCGGTCAGGACCTCGGGCAGGCTCATGCCCCAGGCGCCGTCGCCGACGTAGGCCACCGAAGGGCGGCCCGGGCAGGCAACCTTCGCGCCCATCGCCGTGGGAAAGGCATAGCCGCAGTTGCCGAAGGCCATCGCCGCGAAAAAACTGCCGGGCTCTTCGAAGCGCAGGTAGCTGTTGGCGACCGAGCAGATGTTTCCGATGTCGGTCGCGACCATCGCATCCGCCGGCATGGCCTTTTCGAGTTCGCGCAGCGCGCGCCGCGGGGCCATCGGATCGTCGTCGCTGCTGGAGATCGAATCCAACTCGGTCTCCCACGCCGCTTTCTGTTTTTCGACTTCGGCGCGCCGCGCGTCGCGGTTCTGGAAGCATTTGATCTGCGAGGCGTCGCGCGATTGCAGCCGCTCGAGTAGCGCCGACGCGGCTTCGCGGGCATCCCCGTGGATCCCCACGTCGATCGGCTTCACCAGCCCGAGGACACGTTCGTCGCTGTCGATTTGGATGATCTTCGCGTTCTCGGGCCAGTACTCGATGTCGTACTGCGGCAGCATGCCGAAGGGCCCGAGCCGGCTGCCGAGGGCGAGCACGACGTCGGCCTTTGCGATCACGCGCATCGCCGCCTTCGAACCCTGGTAGCCCAGGGGCCCGCAGGCCAGGGGATGCGAAGCGGGGAAGGAGTCATTGTGGAGGTAGCTGCTCACGACCGGCGCCTCGAGGTGCTCGGCCAGGGCGAGCGCTTCCTTGCCGCCGCGTCCCATGATGACGCCACCGCCAAAGAGCAACACCGGGAAGTCGGCATTCGCCAGCAACTCGGCGGCCTCGTCGAGGGGCCCGCTGCCACCGGGGCCGCGCTCGATCACCCGCGGCGCTTCGATGTGGGCGTCGAACTCGCCGAAGAAGTGATCGCGCGGGATGTTGATCTGCACCGGCCCGCGCTCCGCCATGGCGATGGTGAAACCGCGGTGGGTGAACTCGGCGATGCGGTCGAAGCGATTCACGTGGGCCTGGTAGCGCGTGATGTCGGTGAAGATCGGGAGCTGGTTGGTCTCCTGGAAACCGCCGAGGCCGGCGGTGCCGGTGCCCGACTCGGGGGTGATCGCCACCACTGGGCTGTGGGCCCAGTAGGCCGCGGCGATGGCGGTGACGAAATTGGTGATTCCGGGCCCGTTCTGCCCGATGCAGACCCCGTGACGGCCGGACGCTCGCGAATAGCCGTCGGCCATGTGGGCCGCGTTCTGCTCGTGTGCCACCGAGATGAAGCGGATGCCGGCGGGCGGAAACAGGTCGAGGGCATCCATGTAGGCCGAGCCGACGATGCCGAAGATGTCGGTGACTCCCTCGGCGGCCAGTTGTTCGCAGAAGGCCTCGGAGGCACTCATGTGGGGCATCGGAATCTCCTTCGATCAGAGGGTGGGGAGTGTCGCCCGCAGGCGGTCGACGATCCCGTCAATGTGTTCGCGGTCCGAAACCAGCGCCGGCGCCAGGATCAGGGTGTCGTTGGTGACGCGGATCACGAGACCCGATGCGAAGAGTCGCTCGAGCGCTTTGGATCCGCGCTCGCCCATCACCTCCGTGGGGTCGAGATCGATTCCGGCCAGCAGCCCGAAGCCGCGGATGTCGACGACCTGCGGGATGTCTTCGAGTTCGAAGACCCGCTCCAAAAAGTAGGGGGCAAGTTCGGCGGCGCGCTCGAAGGTCGACTCTTCGCGGAAGATCTTCAGGGTGGCCAGCCCGGCGGCGCAGGCAACGGGGTGCGCCGAGTAGGTGTAGCCGTGGAAGAACTCGATGCCGCCCTCGGGGGTGCTCTTCGCGATGGTCTCGTAGATCCCGCGTCGCACGGCCACGGCACCCATCGGAATGGCACCGTTGGTGAGCGCCTTCGCCACGGTGATGATGTCCGGCAGCACGCCGAAGGTGTCGGCGGCAAAGGCCTTTCCGGTGCGGCCAAAGCCGGTGATCACTTCGTCGAAGATCAGCAGGATCCCGTGTTCGTCGCAGATCTCGCGGAGTCGCGAGAGGTAGCCGCGGGGCGGTACCAGGATGCCCGTCGATCCAGCAATTGGTTCGACCACGCAGGCGGCGATGCTCTCCGCGCCGTGGGCCTCGACGAAGCCCAGCAGGTCGTCGGCGAGTTCGACCCCGTGCTCGCCTTCGCCGGCTGTGAACCGGTTCGCCTCGACCAGCGTGTTGCGCTTGTGCAGCACGCCCGGGAGCCCGGGACCAAAGAACTCGCGGTTGTTTCCCATGCCCGAAAGCGAAACGCCCCCGAAATTTACGCCGTGGTAGCCGCGATCGCGGGTGACGAAGCGTTGGCGCTCGCCGTCTCCGCGGGCGTGGTGGTAGCGGAGCGCGATCTTCAGCGCGGTGTCGACGGCTTCGGAGCCCGAGTTGACGAAGAAGATGCGGTCGAGATCGCCGGGCAGGGCTTGCGCGAGGTCGTCGGCGAGTTCGAAGGCGGCGGGCTGGGCAAAACGAAAGGGCGGTGAAAAATCGAGTTGGCGGTACTGCGCCGCCATGGCCTCGCCGATTTCCGGGCGGGCGTGCCCTAGCGCCGAACAGAAGAGACCGGAGCAGCCGTCGAGCAGTTCGTCTCCCTGCTCGTTCCAATAGCGGAGCCCCTCGGCCCGCACGAGGATCTGCGGCTGTTTCGCGAAACTGCGATTCGGCGTGAAGGGAAGCCAGTAATGGTCGCGCGAGGGCATCGGGGGGAGAGGCGCCTTGGTGCGGGGCAGGGGGCAAGGAGGTGTGCGAGCATAACGCGCTTCGCGGCCCGGCCGCGCCCTCGGAGTGGCCGCCTCGTACCCCGCCTGGGAGAAGTGGAATGCGAACCGCCGGAGTCCACCACGTTTCGCTGGTGGTGCGCGACATCGCGCGTGCGCGCGAATTTTACGGTGACCTGATCGGATTACCGGAGATTGCGCGCCCGGATTTCGGGATCCCCGGCGCCTGGTTCCAGGCGGGTCCGGTGCAGCTCCACCTGCTCGAGCCGCCGTCCGACGCCGACGCGGGGCAGCCGCCGAGCGAGTTCACGGTTTTCGCGGCCCACGTCGCCTTCGAGATCGACGACGCCTCTGCTGTGGCAGCCGATCTCGCTGCGGCCGGCTACGACGTCCGCGGCGTGGGAAGCCCATCGGGTCAACTCTTCGTGCGCGACCCCGACGGCAACCTCGTCGAGTTCATTGCGCCCGGCGGCCGACTGGGGCGTGCCCCGCCGGATGCCGAAGCCTAGATCCCCGAACCGAACTCCGGCGGCGTGCCCTGATGGACCTTGAGGTCGGGGGTCTCGATGCTGACCTGCGAATAGGGGGGGACCGAGCGCGTCAGCCAGACGTTGCCGCCCACCACCGAGCCGCGACCGACGACGGTCTCACCGCCGAGGATCGTAGCCCCGGGATAGATCGTAACCTCGTCCTCGAGGGTCGGGTGCCGCTTCTTGCCGACATCGCGTCGTCCCTGGCGGTTGGAGAACGAGCCCAGGGTGACCCCGTGGTAGAGCTTCACGTGCTCGCCGATCACCGAGGTCTCGCCGATCACCACGCCGGTGCCGTGGTCGATGAAGAAATAGGAGCCGATCACGGCGCCGGGGTGGATGTCGATGCCGGTGTCCTTCTTCGCGGATTCGGCCATGATGCGGGCCACCACGCGTTCATCCAGGCAGTAGCAGGCGTGGGCGAGGCGGTAGGTCGAGAGCGCCAGGACCGAGGGGAAGGCGGCCACCACCTCGCCATAGCTGGTGGCCGAAGGGTCGCTCTCGAAGGCGGCGGAGACGTCGGTGCCGAGTGTGGTGCGGATCGCGGGCAACTCGCCGAGGAGCGCCCAGGCCTTCTCCGGACCGATCAGCGCCGCGGCGATCCCGTGCACTACCTGCAGGTCGTTTTCGAGGTGTGCCGTGGGCGTGTCGTCGGTGACAAGCGCGCGCAGCGCTCCGAGGGCATCGCCGATGCGGCGGCTGTAGGGGAGGATTTCTTCGCTGGCGCGGCTGACCGGGTCGTCGCTATCGCGCAGTACGCGGAGTTCCTTCCCGATGCGGGAGATCTCGTCGATCATCACGGGGTCCCTATTTCGGAGGGGCTCGCCCCGGGGGAC
>CAJXIC010000226.1 GCA_913054385.1 uncultured Pseudomonadota bacterium | reverse complement strand
GGGCCGTCGAGTGCCGGAGTGAAGAGTCCGGTACGCGCGGCAATTTCGCCGACGCCGCGTGGCCCGAAGAATGAGGTCGCGGGGCGGGTGCTCGTGGTGGACGACGACGATGCGGTCCGCGAACTGATGGCCGAACTGCTCACGCGCGCCGGCTTCGAGGTGTTGGTCGCCCGCAACGGTGGCGAGGCCCTGGAGAGGATGCGCGCCGAAGCCGAGCTGATCTCTGCCGTGGTGCTCGACCTCGACATGCCCGAACTCGACGGTGCCGAAACGCTCGCCGCAATTCGAAAGATCCGCGATGCCGTTCCGGTCGTGATCGTCACCGGCTACGACGATGGCGAGATCAAGGAGCGCCTCGGCAGCCAGGCGATCTCCGGGCTGGTCCGCAAGCCCTTCGATGAACACGTCCTCTCGGCAACCATCGAAGACGCGATCCACCGCGGAGAGTGACGACGCCCCGCGCGCTGTCATTCACTCCAGTACTTGACGGCCGTTGGCGAGAGCAGGAGAAAGGTCGGCGCTCCCGCCCGGCGATGTTCTCGCAGCTTTTCCTGCCAGCGCTCGTGTGCCGCTCTTTCGCGCAGCGCATCGGCGCCGGGATCGAGCCGCAGACCGCGCCAGGCCCGACCGTGCGAGCCCTCCTCGAGCAGCGCCAGGGGCAAGGGGCTCCACTGCTCTTGCGGGCGATAACCCACCTCGAAATCGATCCAGGTGAGTTGGCTGACCGAGGGCGATGAAAGCTGCGCCGCCAGGCATTCTTGCAGCGCATCCGGCGGGGCCCACCCGAGTTTCAGGTTCTCTAGACCGGCGTCCCGGGCGTCGAGCAGGAAGGGAACCAGATAACCCCGCGCCGTCGACGAAAGCACCACGTGGTGGCTCGCTTCATCGGCCTGTGAAAGCGTCTGCACCGCGACCTCGAAGGGCGTGATGCCGCGCACATTCCGATCGATCGCAAGACCGGTGGCCAGCGCGAACAGCAGGAGCCACAGACCGAGTGCGATGCTTCGAATCCGCGGACCACGCAGGCTCGTGACGCCGCGGGCGATCGCCAGCAGCAGAAGCGGAAACAGACCGAAGGCCGGTTTCGAAATCCACAGCGTCCCGGTATCGAGCAGCAGATCGCTCGCAAGCAACCCGAGCGGAATCACGGGAGCCATGGCCCACAGCAGGCGGGCGGCGGGCGGGGTGTCGGCCCGGGATGCCGGCCGCCAGCTTCGAACGAAGAGCAGCGCGGTCCACGCCCCGGCACCTACAGCCGCGATACCGAGCAGCCCTCCCATACTCGACCTCATCCCCTCGCCGAGCAGGAAAACCGCGAGCAGGTGCCCCGTCTGCGCGAGCCACTCGCCGGTGGGCGGAAGACCATCGAAGTAGAACTCCGAAGCGGCGGTCACGGTGAAGTGGTGCAGCGCGACGGGAAGCCACGGCAAGACACCGAGCGCAACCATTCCGAACGTGGCGAGGCATCGCTTCCACTCGCCGTGGGCGCGCGCGGTGCGATCCCACCCGAGGGCGATCAGCGACAGCCCCTGCCACGCCGCCACGAAAACGTAGTGATAAAGCGTGTGCAGCCCGAGAAGCGTGACGATCGCGAAGGCCAGGTAAGCCCAATCCCGGCGACGCGAACCGACCGCAGAGGCGCCCACTTCGAGGATCGCGGCCGTACCCAGCAGTGCCCACACGGTCGCGAGGGCATAGGGCCGAAGGAACACGCTGTAACCGACGAACCACGGCGAGAGCGCGAGCAGGGCCATCCCGAACGCGCCCGATCTCGGCCCCGGCGCCATCGAGCGCGTGACGCGCGCCATCGCCAGCAGACCGACGATCCCGATCGCAATCGCCGGCAACGAGAGCGGCCAGCGCTCTGTGCCGGTGATGCGCGCCGCGACAAGGATCCACCCGTAATAGAACGGCGGGTGCATGCCGTCGTCGCCCAGCGCCGCAGCGACCTCCGCGAAGCCGCGGGTCGGCTCGACGTCGAGTCCCCTGATCGCGTCGGCGATCGGGACCGGAGCTTCGCGACAGTCGGGGATCACGGGCGCTGCGAAGGCCTGAGACCAGGTGACCCCCTCGTCGTGGGCGGGCTCCCAGGCAAGCGCGTAGAGGCTCACCGCGAGTGCGTAGGCTGCGATCCAGAAAATACGAGTGCCTAGGGCCGGCCCTACCGGACCCCGTCGCGCCTCACGCAACTCCGGCAGCTCTCGGTGGGCTCAAGTCCCGCCCTGAAGCCGCCGAAAACGGGACATGGCCCACGCACATCGACTCCTTCACACTGTTGTCCGAGAAGCCTTCAACCCCCTGCGCCTGCTCGATACCAAGGAAGCAATCGTCCCGGCCATGGGACACAGGTTCGACGAGGCTCTCCACTGCAACCGCTGCGGACGTTCCTGGACGATCCAGCGCGCCCAGCCGCGCGATTGTGGCCTCGAAATGCCGGAACCCATACCCAACCTGGTCGCCTGATCGAAGCGGGCGGATCGCGTCGCCCGCCGGTCGGCGACGCCCTCCCCTCACCGCACGGCCCCACGCCTGCCCAGCAGGAGCGGCGGCATCGGGCAACCGAGACTGTCGGCGGTGGCCCGCAGCAATTCCGCTTCGGCGATCTCGATCACACCATCCGCGGCGATGCAGAGCGCCGCCGCGTCGACCAGTCGGCGTTTCAACTTCGGAACGACGGCCGCGAGTTCGTCGAGTGCCGTGTCGAGGGGCTCGAGGCCACAGCGATCCGCCGGCAGTTGCTCGAGCCCGGCGATGCCGAGGTGCGCGCTCGCCGCTTCAAAGCCCCGCCTCGCCGCCGCCTCGTCGTGATCAGCCGAGGCCAGGGTCGACAACAGGACCTCGCAGGCGCCGCGAACCGACTCCAATCGGCTCACTCGTTTTCGCGAACGCGGCATCGCTTCGAAATGCGGGCGCAGGTGCGTGCGCAACACCCGCTGGAGCGTCCACTCGAAGAGGTCGATGCGGTCATCGGCCCGAATCGATCGATCCACGTTCTCGACGAAAACACGGTACTGGTCGGGGGACAGGCGACGCAGCGCCGGTAGCAGGAGATCGACGAGGGGCAGGAAGGCGGCGCGATCCAGGGTTTCGAGGCTCGAAGCCAGGGCGGCGGTGGCCTCGGCAACGCCCGCTTCCGCGTGTTGGGCGAGGTCGGCGAGTTGGCGTTTCCGAACGGCGGCGTCGCCGGAGAGCAGCAGGCCGTGCAGCAATGCGCGCGCGGAATAGGGCTCGTGCGCCGCCTCGCGCAGGTCGGCGGGAATCGACGCGAGGAGGCGCGCGGCGTAGTCGACGTGCTCGGGCGTGGGCCGACCGACGCTTGCCGCAGGCCCTGCGCCCCCTGCAGCGAAACCGGCCAGCGGCGCCGCGGTCGCCGCGACACCCGAAGGTTCGCGGGCGGGCGCGGCACCCAGGCCGGCGGCGAGTTGGGGGTCGAGCCGACGAATGCGCTCTTCTAGAGGCGGGTGCGTCGCGAAGATGGGATGCCGCAGCGCGCTGCCGAAGAAGAGATGGCTGGCCTCGGGTGCATTCGGCGTTTCCAGCAGCGACGCCGGGCCAAAGCCTCCGATCCGCGCCAGTGCCCCGGCAATCCCCTCCGGATTCCGAGTGAACTGGACGGCCGAAGCGTCGGCCAGAAACTCGCGCTGCCGACTCACGGAGGCCTTGATCCAATTCCCGAAGAAGGTCCCCAAAAAACCCACGAGGCTGAGCCCCAGACCGAATCCGATCCAGATAAGGACGCTCTGATCGCGGCCCCCGCGCCCGCGAACCGCCCCCGAGTAGAGCGACGAGCGCAACAGGAAGTAGCCGAGAAGCCCGATGATCAGGATCCCATGGAGGACTCCCATCAGGCGAATGTTCAGCCGCATGTCCCCGTTGAGAATGTGACTGAACTCGTGGGCGATCACGCCCTGCAATTCGTCGCGCGGCAGTTGCTCGAGCGCTCCCCGCGTGATGCCGATCACTGCGTCACCAGGACCCTGCCCCGCGGCAAAGGCGTTGATCGCCTCCTCGTCTTCGAGCAGGTAGACCGGCGGCGTGGGAGTGCCCGAAGCCACCGCCATTTCCTCGACCACGTTCAAGAGGCGGCGCTCGGCCGGGTCGCGGCTGTCTCCGTTGAGCAGACGACCCCCGAGATGCTCGGCGATCACGTGTCCCCCGCCCCGGAGTTGGGCCGTCTTGTAGGCGCTACCGCCGCCGACGACGAGACCCACGCTGAAGACGACCGTGGCGAGCAGTCCCGGGTCGAGCCAGACCGGCGCAAAATGCGCCGCGCCGGTTGAGGGATCCACACCCTGAAACCCGAGCAGGGCCACGGCGAGCGCATAGATCAGCCCGACCATCGACACCACGGCCAGCCCAAAGAGGA
>CAJXIC010000225.1 GCA_913054385.1 uncultured Pseudomonadota bacterium | reverse complement strand
ATGGTGGTGACGATGATCGGTCGCAGGCGTCCAACGATGGCTTCAACCAGCGCCTGGCGGCGCGCCGCAAGGCTCGCGTCCGCCATCGAGGACAGTTCGCGATGGATCGCATCGACCATCACGATCGAGGCGTTCACCACCACCCCCGAGAGGCCGATGGTGCCGATCATTGCGAAGAGGCTCAGGTCCTTTCCATGGAGGAAGAAGATGAGCAGGACGCCGATCAGGGCATAGGGCACGACCGCCATCACGAAGGCGGCCTCGATGAAGGACCCGAGCATCAGCGCGATCACGATGCCGATCCCAGCGAGGGCCATGAGGGCGACGACGCCGAGGTCGCCAGTGGTCTCGCGGGTCTTTACGGCCTCGCCCCCGAGGCTGATTTCGACGCCTTCGCGCCCCGCTACGAGAGGCAGCAGTTCGGCTTCGAGGAGTTGCGCCATGGACTCGGCGTTGGCATTGGCGCCCGCCGCGATCTCGGCGGTCACGGTGGCGGTGCGCTGACCGTCGCGGTGGAAGATTCTGGCGACTGCAGCGGTCTCGATCGGGCTCACCACGTCGCGCAGCGAGACCAGGGCACCGTCGCGGTTTCGCAGCGGCATGTCGAGGAGTCCGTCGAGCGTGCGCCGCGAGGAGGGTTCGAGCATCACCCGAAAGTCTGTGGTCTCGGAAAGGGCGCGGTGATCCGAGGCCACGATTCCGTGAAAGGCGGCCTTCAGGCTCTGGCCGACGCCGCGGGCGTCGAGGCCTCGGAGCGCGAGTTTCTCGGGGTCGAGATGCAAGTCGACCTGTCGGATGCCCGGCCGTTCGTCGATCTCGATGTCGACCACTTCCGGGCGACCCTCGAGCCAGTGGGCGATGGCGGCCGCCGTGGCCCGGCGCGTGCGGTCCTCGGCGCCGGAAACGTGCAGCGTCACCGCCCGACCCACCGGGGGGCCCAGGATTTGAATCTGGTAGACGATTGCAACCTGCGAGGGGATGGCGAGCTTCTGCTTCAGGAACTCAACCCAGGCCTTGGGCGAGTGCCGCCTGCCGTAGGGGATGAGCGAAATCGCGATCACCGCATCGTTCTCGGCGGTGCCGAACTCGAGGTCGACGGCCTCCGGGTCCATGTGGCCGATGCGTGCCGTGGTGGCCAGCATGTCCTCGCCGAGAATTTCCGGGATCTGCGCTTCGATGGCGGTGACGGCCGCTTCGGTCCGCTCGATGGGCGTGCCCAGGGGCAGGCTCAACTTCAAGTAGATGTTCTGGGAGTCGTCCTGGGGAAAGAGCGAGAAACCGGTGCGTGGCACGACGAAGACGACCAGTGCCACGAAGACCAGACCGAAGCCCAGGATGACCGCGCGGCGCCTTTCGAGGGAGCGAATGATCAGGTTGCGGTAGCGCGCCTCCAGCCGGAGGACGAAGGCGCGCTTCGTCCCGGGGCGGCCCCGGAGCATCGACATGTGGCCAGGGAGCAGCGTGAACGATTCGAGGAGAGACAACCCGAGCGCGAGGATCACGACCGCTGGGATGTACCAGGTGATCTTTCCCGGCATGCCACCGAGGGCGAACATCGGGGTGAAGGCCAGCGCGGTGGTGATCGCCGAAGCCATGACCGGGCGGGCCACGGCGGTGGTGCCGGCGATGGCGGCAGCCTCGGGGGAGTCGCCGCGTTGCCGGAAGAAGAGGATCTTCTCGGCGACGACCACCGCGTCGTCGACGAGCATCCCAAGAACCACCACGAAGGCTGCCGTCGAGATCAAGTTCAGCGAGATTCCAATCGTGGGCATCACGGCGATGGCGCTGAGCAGCACCACCGGCACGCCGACGCAAACCCAGAGCGAGGCCGCCGGGGACAGGAAGAGGAAGACGGTGCCGGCCACCAGGATCAGGCCGATCAGGCCGTTGGTCGCGAGCACCTTGAGCCGGTTCGACGCGAAGGAGGCCTCGTCGTTGACGACGGTTGCGGTCACTCCCGGTGGCAGTGACATCGCGGCAAGGGTCTCGAGGACGTCGCGCTCGGTCTTGACGACGTCCGCGGTGTCGCGCTTTCGCACCACGAGGGTGATGCCGGGCTTCCCGTTGGTGTGCACCCGCAACCCGGTATCTTCGCGCCCCGATTCGATTCGAGCGACGTCCCGTACGCGCACCGCTCCGCCCTCTCTGGAGAAGCGCAGGAGCACGTCGGCGACATCCTCGGGGTTCTCGAGACGATTCCAGAGCACCACCTGGCGGCGTACGGAATTCGTCTCGAGGATGCCGCCGGTACTCGAAACGTTGTGCGCGGCAATCGCCGCGGCGACTTCCGAGAGGGTCACGCCGTGCTCGCGCGCGCGATCCGGGTCCACCAGGATCCGGATCTCGGGATCGGGCAGCCCCACCGCCGTAACTTCGCTCACGCGATCGAGTCGATCGAGTGCCGATTTGAGTCGCTGCGTGACCCCGGGCAGGAGTTCGGAAGGGCCCGCCAGGGCGATCTGGAGAATCGGGAAACGGCCGCGGTTGAGCCGTTCGATCACGGGTTCGTCGACCATCTCGTCCGGAAAATCCGTGATGGCATCGAGTTCGGTTCGGAGGTCGCGCTCGGCCTGGTCGAGGCCGTCCCTGTCGAGGTCGTAGTAGAGCTCGACCACCGTGAACGAGACGTTCTCCGAGATGTTGGTCTGGTAGGAGCGGACATTGTCGAGTTCGGCGACTGCCTTCTCGATCGGGATCGTCAGCTTCGTCTCGACGTCGCGGGCCGAAGCGCCGGGGAGCTGCGCGCGGACGAAGAAGGTCGGCAGGTCGAAGACCGGGAAGCCCTCCATCGGAATTCGAAGGGCGGTCATGGTTCCGATGGCCACCATCGCCAGCGTGACTACGGTGACGAGCAGGTGGCGTTCGACGAAAAATCGGACGAGGCGGTCCACGGGGTGTCTAGTCTCCGGCGGTGCTGTGGAGTTCGTCGAGTTCGATGGGATCGCCGTCCGAGAGCGCGAAGTGCCCCTCGATCACCACGCGCTCGCCGACATTCGCGCCGTCGCGGATGACGACGCGTCCTCCCGCGCTGCGCCCGGGCGTGACAAGCGCGAGCCGTGCGCGAAGAGGCGGGCCCGCCTCCACGATGAAGAGACCCGGACCGAGCGCGGTGCGGATCAACGCCGCGCGGGGCACCGACAGTTTCAGCGCGGAGGTATCCCCGGGAAGCCGCACGCGCCCGACCATGCCTTCGCGCAGCTGTCGGTCGGCATTTTCCAGCAGGAATTCGGCGGCGTAGGTGCCGTCGGCGGCGCTGGCCACGACGCCGACGCTCTCGAGCCTCGCGACCCGTTTTCCGAGTTCGGCGAAGTCCACATCGGTTTCGGAGCCGGGGAGAAGAGCCGATGCCTGGCTGGCAGTGACGCCGGCGCGCAGCCGGGCACGCTCGAGGTCGACGAGGAGCACGAGTGCGGCACCCCGCTGCACCGAATCGCCGACCTCGACGTGAAAGTCTTCGACGACGCCGGCGAAGGCCGCACGCAGGGTGGCGTCCTCGAGGTCCGTCGCGGCACTGTCACGGGCAGCGGTGGCACGGTCGAGCCGGGCCTCCGCGCGCTCGAGCGCTGTTTCGAGATCTTCCTCGCGAGAAGCGCTGATCGTGTCCTCTGCCTTGAGTTTCTGGCCGCGCGCGAGGGCTCGGCGCGCTTGTTTGACTTCCGCTGCGGCTACCGCGGAGTCGGCTGTTGCGCGGCGCAAGGCGGGTTCGAGTCGCTCGGGGTCAAGACGCAGGATCGCGTCGCCGGCGGCCACTCGCGCGCCACGCGAAACCACGCGTTCGATCACCTGCCCGGGGACTTCGGCGCGCAGCAGCGCGCTGCGATAGGCGCCGACCACCGCGGCCACAGACTCCCCACCGCCGATCTGCGCGAGTGTAACCGCGGCAACGCGAACGCGGATGGCGGGTATGGAAAATGCTGCAGTAGCGTGCGTCTCGACAGTGCGTTCCGCATCGCGACCACAGCCGACCGCTGCGGCGAGCGGCAACGCGAGAAGGATCGCGAGCCTATTCATTGGCGGAGTCGTCGAGGTTCGCCTCGATGCGGTCGAGGGTCTGCAACAGTTGCAGCAGGTCGCTTTCGGCTACGCCCGCGACCAGCGCGAGGATGTGGTGGACGTGTCCGGGTAGGAGAGCGCTCACGAAGTCGATTCCCTTGCCGGTGAGTTCGACGATGAAGCTGCGGCGGTCGTTGGGGTGGACGCTGCGTTGCACCCAACCCTTTGCTTCGAGTCCGTCGACCAACCCGGTGACGGTGGCGCGGGTAATGCCCCCGCGCTTCGCGAGGTCGGACGGGGTGAGCCGGTGCTGGTCCGCGCGCATCAGCAGCGAGAGCATCTCGAAGCGCGCCATCGAGAGCCCCGCGCGGTGCAGGTGACGGGCGAGGCT
>CAJXIC010000224.1 GCA_913054385.1 uncultured Pseudomonadota bacterium | reverse complement strand
GTCGATAAGGGGGATTCCCTTCGGTACACCGAGAACATCCGGTGCTGCCGCGCGAGGCGTATTGAAACATTGACGCGTCGCAGCGCGTGCCGCCGCTGCCTTTGATTCTTGACTTGAAGATTCAATATCGACGAAGCACAACGTACCGCGCGGCTTTGATCGAAGCCGCCGCGAGTTCCTCGGTGCCGAGATCTCCGCCGCTGGCTAAATGCACCGAGAGATCACGGCGGTCCCGGCTAACTCCCCCTCGCTCGGGTGGTTCCATTCGTATAACTGTTATTCGTCGGGTATGGATCAAATGCTGGGGTGTACCGATCCCGTCGACATTGCAGATTCGTTAGACCGCTACGACGTGGGCATTCGAACTTTCATGGGTGGGAGGCCGATTGGTTCGGAAACTGTCCCTGAGTCAAAGAAAGTGGGTGCCGCGGTACGCCGCTACTCTACGGTCGTTGGGTTGCAACTCATTGATGTTGCTCCGGGTCGGATTCTCTTCGCAAGCTGAGGGTCGCCGGTTCGATCGCGGTCTCGCGCTCCAAGATTTACGCCCGCCCCCAGTCGCCCACGCCGGGGGTGTTTTCGGTCTTATGCGGGGCGCTGCGCGCAGACCCGTCCTTCCGTGTCCTTCAAGACTCGATCGCATAAGAGCCAGCCCGGGCCGATTCGCTTCCTGACCGGATTTTCGCCGAGGCCGTCTCCCCGACCGGATCGTCGCTAGCACCTCGCCCGCGGCAGCGATGCCTTCACCCGCGTCGGCTCCCGGATCGGGCCGCTCGTGCCGATGCGGGCCTGCCCCCCGCGATCAGCGCGGAAGGCCGAACCCTGTTGGCTGGTCCATCAGGCGGGAGAGGATGGCCTCGGCAGCCATTCCGTGGGCGATCTCGTTGGGATGCTGATCGGTCGGGTGGACCCACAACTCGGGACCGGAATAGTCGCGATACGTCTCCCGAAGATCGAGCACGGGGATCCCGGCCGCCAGGCTGTGTTCGCGAACCAGATCGTGGATCGGCTGAAAGGGATAATCACCGTCGAGCTCGTGAAAGAAGGGAAAGATCACCACGAGCAGCGGAATCTTCTGCGTCCGGCAGATCCGACGAATGTCGTCGAGCGCAGCGCGAGTTCGCACCCATTTCTCGCTGTCGTCGCGGAAATCCTCCAGCATCGCTCGGATGTAGTTTCGGGCGCGGTAGGCAACGAGGAAACGCTGTCGCGCCCATCCCCATGCGCGCGAGTACCGGGACAACCCATCCGGCCGCATGTAGATTGCGGTGTAGTTGGTGTAGAAATCGATGTCGCCGGCGGAATCGCTCCTGGAGGGTTCCAGGTCGTTAGGAACGAAGTAAAGAATCACGAGGTCCGGGTCGTAGGCCAGGCCCCGGTTGACCAGAAGATCCCGCTCTTGCCTCGTGTTGTAACCCGAGACGGCCGTGTTGATGACCTCGACCCCGCGTCCGGGCATCATTTTAGTGAGACCCGCCTCCAGCTGGGCCCCGACGGTATCTTCAAAGCGGACGCCCGCGCCGAAGAGGTAGCTGTCGCCCAAGCCGAGGACTCGAAACGTGTTCGGCGTCTTCCCGAGTTCGTGTTCCGCACCGCGCCAGCCCTCGGCGTTGAGCAGATGGTCTATGCGGTGGCCTTCGCCGAAGTAGCCGCGAGGGTCGGAAGCGTAGGTGCTTCGGTAGATGGCATTTGCAGCCAGCCCATGCGGCAGGGGTTGCGCCGGCTGACCGTCCAGGGGGATCAATTCGTCACGGCGCTCGGGAACGTATTGCGCTTCGATCCCCAGGACGCGGAACCCAGCTTCCACGATCGCGAGCGTCAGCAGAAGAGACCCCAACAACAGCGCTGCCTTGTCGACGATCTGCTGCCGCCGTTTGACTTCCATTCCCGTCGCCCGATCCCCTGCGCCCACGTGGTCCACCCGATGGGGCCCATGTTATCACCCCGGTAGGCTAGGGCGGTCGGCGTGGCGGGTCCTCCGCCGGCTTCGGCGGGAGGCGGCGCGTTCGCAGAGGCAGCGCGGCGGCTTCCCCAAGACGCGGGGACCGGGTTCGAAAGGCGGCTCGCGGTACCGGCGGGCTCGCGATTAGCGCGGGGGCACTCCCGTGCCGCACCCATCGATGGCGTGGTAGAAGGAAGCGCTTCGCGTGTCCGCCGAGCGCTATCGCCGCCGGGTTCGGTCGCCTTCCGCCCGGCCCCAGTGCCATGTTTTACCCGAAGGTGGTGGCCGGGTTGGACCGGATCCGGCAGCGGGCGGGGCTCAGCCTTGTGACCCGCTGCGCTAGTTTCGCTCGATATGAAACTCTACACCTACGCCGGTGCCCCGAACCCACGAAGGGTGCACATCTATCTCGCCGAGAAGGGGATCGAGGTCCCGTTCGAACACGTCGACATCATGAAGCGGGAGAATCGCACTCCCGAGTTCATGAAGCGTGTGAATGCTCTGGGTGGGTTACCGGTCCTCGAGCTCGATGACGGTTCGCACATCACCGAATCGGTCGCGATCTGTCGCTACTTCGAGGTCGAGCACCCGCAGCCGCCGCTGTTCGGCGTAACGGCCAAGGAGCAGGGTCGGGTCGAAATGTGGATTCGGCGAATCGAGCTGAACCTGATGACACCAGTGGGCATGGTCTGGGTCCACGGATCCCCGCTCACGAAACAGGTGATGAAGCGCCAGATTCCCGAAGTGGCCGAGCAGAACCGGGGACTCGTTCGCGGTGTCTTTCGCTTCCTCGACCGCCGTCTCGCGGATCATGAATTTCTCGCCGGAGCGACCTACTCGGTGGCGGACATCCTGTTGCTATGCGGTATGGACTTCGCCGCCAAGCTGAACGATCTGCCGCATTCGGATGAGCAGAAGCATCTCTCTCGCTGGTACGACGCGGTGTCCGCGCGGCCGAGTTCGAGCGCGTAGCCCTGCAGCGAGCGAACGGCGTGGTCGGCGTTTGGGATCCGAAACGGGACTCGTGATCGCGGCCTCGGTTGCGACCGGAGACACCGAGAAGGGGGTCGCGGGCGTGGAGAGCGGGGGGCCACCGTCGGTATCGGCCAACCAGTGGCTTCGCGGCGGGGTTCGTCGGGCAATCGAGAACCCGGGCGTAGAGGTCCCGCGCGTGGGCGAGCGACTCGCCGGTCGCGTCGAGAGATCGCTCGGCCGGTTTTCTCTTCGGAGCGGTCGGAGCGGAGGGGGAGGGATCCCGGGGACCGGCTAGTGCCGGAACGCCGGTGAACCCCATCGCAATCCAGTGAGCGATACGGCGCAAAGCAGGGCGTACGCCCCTGCCATCATCTCGGGCGGCGGGCGCCTGCGCGCAGCCGTACCGGCATGCTCTTCGGCGACTGTGCGAAATTCGAACGCATGGTGCGAGGCGGCGCGACGAGTTCGATGCGCACGTCCTGGGCCAGTAGTGCAGTGAACGCCACCTCGAGTTCGAGCCGGGCGAGGCGGGCCCCCAGGCAGAAGTGCCGCCCAAAACCGAAGCCGAGATGCTCGTTCGGACTGCGGCCCACGTCGAATTCGTTGGCTCGATCGAAGACGGTCTCGTCGCGGTTGGCCGACGTGTACCACATCACCACGCGGTCCCCGGTGCGAATGAGTGTGCCGCCCACGTCGACGTCGCGGGTCGCCGTGCGGCGAAAGTGGTGGATCGGCGTGGTCCAGCGCAAGATCTCCTCGATGGCGCTGGGCAAGAGCGCCGGGTCCTCGCGCAGGCGCTGCCACTGCTCTGGGAACTGGTGAAAGGCGAGCATGCCGCCGGCGATCGCGCTGCGCGTGGTCTCGATACCGGCCACGACGAGCAGCAGAAAGAAGAGTTCGAATTCGTCGTCGCCCAGGGCCTCCGCGTCGCCGTCCGCCCGAGCCAGTCGGCTACTGAGGTCGTCGCCCGGGTGGCCCCGACGTTCGGCGAGCAGGCCCCGCGCGATGGCCCGCAGTTCGTCCATTGCGCCGACGTTCTCCCCGGCAGAGCCCGCGGCGACGAACTCGGGATCGGAGAAGGCCATGATCCGGTTGGCGACCTGGTAAACGGCGGGTTGCAAGGATTCGGGCACGCCCATCAGTTCGGCGATCATCTGTAGCGGCAGCTCGCCGGCAATCTCCGATACGAAGTCGCATTCGCCTGCGTCGAGCGCCCGTTCGAGGATGCTGTCCATCTTGGCGCGCGCGAATGGCTGCAAGCGCGCCATGGCGGCGGGTGTGAACCCCTGCTTCACCAGTCCCCGGTAGCGGGTGTGCGCGGGTGGATCGAGTTCGATCATCATCCGGGGGCGCGCCGCGTCGTCGACGAACTGATCGAAGATCATGTTGCCGCGCTGGGCCGAAGAGAAGCTCTGGGGGTCTCGACCCACCGCCTTGCAATCGGCGTGGCGCAAAAGGGCCCAGAAGC
>CAJXIC010000223.1 GCA_913054385.1 uncultured Pseudomonadota bacterium | reverse complement strand
TGTAGCGGGAAACTCTACTACGACCTGGTTGCCGAGCGCGAGAAGCTTCTCGGATCACGGGCGGGCGAGGTGGCGATCGTCCGCATCGAGGAACTCTACCCGTGGCCCCGGGGCGAACTCGAGGGTTGCCTCGCCCATTACGCGAAGGCGGATTCGTTCGGGTGGGCCCAGGAGGAGCCGGCGAACATGGGCGCCTACACCTTCGTGCGCGACCGGCTCGACGAACTCGTCGGGGACGCAGCGGACGTCGAGTATCAGGGCCGCCCCGCGGCGGCGAGCCCGGCATCGGGGTCTCTGCGCGTGCACCGGCGCGAACAGGCCGCACTTCTGGCTGCGGCGCTGGACCCCGAATCGTGACTTCGAATGGAGGACGCCAGCGCGGGGCGGGGTGGCTCCGAGGGGTCGCATGGCTCGCGCTCTCCTGGGGGGTGATTGTCGGCACCGGGGTGGGCTTTGCGATGGCGGTTTCCGGTACGGCACTCAGTCGCCCCCAGCTCCCGCCCGTGTTGCGTGATCAACTCGTGGCCTGGGAGGCGCTGCTGATCGGTCTCGTGGTGTGGGTGGGTGGCGGCGCACTGTTGGCGCTGGCCGGGGCTTCGCAGCGCTGCTTGTCGCGCCGCGCCGACCGAGTGGTGCGCGGCGTGCTGGGCAGCGTGCTCGCCGGAGCACTCGTCTTCTACTGCGCCAGCTGGGTGACCTTTGCCGGCGGCGGGCGCTTCCTAGATCCCGAGATGATCGCTTTTCTGGCAATGAGTCCGCTGCAGTTCGCGCAGCACGCGCTGCACATCGATCCCTGGCTCACATTGGCGGTTCCGCTGCTCTTGCTGGCGCCGGCGGCGCTCATCGGGCTGGGATTGCCGCGCCTCGTCGATCGCATGGGGCGCACGGGGCAGATCGTGGTCGTGCTCGCAGCCATCGCCTCGGGTTTCTACGCCTGGTCGCTTTCGCCGGGCGAGCCCGACACCGACCGAGCGACGCTGGCTCTCGGCAAAGACTTTCGCCCCCACCGCCCGGTGCAGGACCCTGCAGCGGGGCTGGTCTACAGCTACTCCGAACTCCTCGAAATTTCGAGAGACGATCGCATCGGTCCGGTTTCCCACCTGGCCGCGTTGATTCGCGAGTGGATTGTCGACCCCAGCGCGGGCATTCCCATCGACCCGGCCATCGAAGTCGCCTACCCGCCGCAGATCGAGATCGAAGAGTGGCTCGCCAGCGTCGACCGCTCGTCGCTGAAGCGCTGGAACGTGATCGTGGCGGTGGTGGAATCGCTGCGCGTCGACCAACTCGTCGTATTTGGGGGCGAGCGCGAGGTGATGCCCTTTGTAGAGGCCCTGGCGGCGGAGAGCCTGCGCTATTCCGATCACTACACCCAGGCGAGTCACTCCAACTACGCCGACCTCGCGATCCTCTCCTCGCATTACCCGCTTCGCGGGGAGCAGGTCCACGTCTACCCCGAGAACCCCACCTATCCGCGGATCCTGATCTATGACCTGTTGAAGCCGCTTGGCTGGAACACCGCGGTCATTTCGTCCCAGGACGAGAACTGGGGCCGGATGATCAACTATCTCTCGACGGGCAACGTCGACCACTTCTTCCACTCGGAGACCTTCGAGGGGTTGACCTACGTGCCCCGGGACGACACGGGCTTTGCCAACTTCATGAAGGGCGAGAAGCGCTCGGGGAAGATCGACGACCGCTTCACGGTGGATGAGGCCATCCGCTGGATCGCTTCGCTCCCCGAGAGCGAGCCCTATTTCATCTACCTGAACCTCCAGAACAGCCACCTTCCCTACGAGACCCCGGCGGACTTTCCGCGTCGCTTCGGTCCCCACTCGATCGATTTCACGATTCGCTTTAACGACTTCCCGCGCGCCCGGATCGAGACCGTGAAGGACATCTACGCCGACAGCCTCGCCTACACCGACCACCAACTCGGAAGGCTGATCGAGTACCTGAAGGACTCGGGGCAATGGGGTCGAACGCTGCTGGTCGTGACGGGCGACACCGGCCAGGCGTTCTACGAGCACGGCTTTGCGGCCCACGCGAACATGGTCTTTGACGAAGTGATGCGGGTGCCGCTTTTGATGCGCGTACCGGGAGGGGAAGGCGTTTCGGATGCGCGTCCCGCCCAGCACATCGACATTCCGCCGACGATCCTCGACCTGCTCGGCTTGCCGTCGCACCCCGGGCTTCAGGGAGTGTCGCTGATTGCGAAGGATCCCGACCCGTTGCGGTCGCGTTACCTCGTCGCGCAGACGCCGCTGGCCCACCAGTACGCGGTGGTGAGGGGGCGCCACAAGCTCCTCTACGACGTGCGCCACGACAAGGTGATGCTGGTGGACCTCGAAAGTGATCCCGGGGAGCAGCAGAGCCTGGTGCACGAGGATCCTGCCCTCACTGCCGAACTCCTGCGCCGCCTCGGGACCTGGCGCCGCCACCAGGTCGACTACTACGACGACCTCTCCCGGCACCGCCGCTTCTATCCCCCCCACCTCGCGGACTGAGCCCGTCGGCCCCTGCGTCTAGCCCGCGCGTGCGCCGGGCGCCGCGCTCCTCTTTCGGAGTTCGATGCCGAAGCGCCGCACGTGCTTGAGTGGCACGTGTCCGACCCGGTGCACGGGCTCGTAGTGTCGAAGCACCCAGGCGTGGAGTTTCTCGCCGTAGTCGCGCCCGAAGAGCGGGAAGCCGTATTCGCTGGTGTCCTTGTGCACGAGCGCGACGTAGTCGGGCGGGGCTGCCTGCAGATCTGCGAGGATCCGGTCCTCGCCGTAGAGGATGACCTCGGGCGGCATGTAGTTGGTGTGTGGCACCGTCGAGCCGCGTCGGCTCAGGTAGTTCAGCATCACGCCTTCGGGGAGAACCGCGAGGGTTTCGTCGGGACCGAGGCGCTGCTCGAGATCCGCGAGGGCCTTCGCCACCAACGCCCCCTTGGGTCCGGTGCGGAAGCGATCGAGCCCGCTGCCCAGGGTGAAGCGTTGATTCGCGTACTGGGCTTCGATCAGGGCGAAGGCGTCGACCCAGGCCACGGCCAGAAGCCCGAGTGCAGCGCCCCGGAAGACGATGCCCGCGCCCCCGAAACGATCGATCAGCCGCGGGATCCAGGAAACGAGCGTCGTCGTTCCGATGAGCAGCGCCGGAAGCGCCAAAGCGAAGCCGTAGTGGTGCAAGCGGACGTTGAAGAAGATCTTCGCGAGGAGGCCCAGCGCGAAGAGAATGAAGACCAGCCGCAGCGAGGCGAGACCGAGGTCTTTGCCCGCACGTCGATCGCGCAGGTAGGCCGCTGCCTTGGCCCCGCCGATCACCAGCAGGGCCACCGGTAGCCCCCGGGTGGCATGGGGCCATTCGTTGATACGCAGGTCGCGCGTCGGTGCGTCGCTTGCCAAAAGGGCTTCGAAATGCGGGCCCGGTCCGAAGAACACCACGAAGAGTCCGAAGGCCGCGACGGCGACGCCCATTCGGAGCCGGGGGTTCGCGGGAATCAGAAGGGCGAGGGCCGCCGCCGGGACGGCGAAGGCTGCGTATCGAAACAGCCAGAGCCCCATCCGCTCGAGGTTCAGGCCGAGTTGGTCGGTGCCGCGCACCCAGCGGTAGAACTCGAGGGAGGTGACGTCGCTGCGCAGCACCGAGCGCCAGGGGTCCAGCAGCGCGCCGGTCGCGAGATCCAGGGGCAGCGCCCAGAGCAGTGCGAGAAACGCGACCGCTACCGGGATCATCGCGAAGCCGGCGAGGCTAGCGAGATCGCGGAACGCTGACCCAAAGGGCCGCGGTGAAGCGCCGCGCGCGAGCAAGACCCCGAGGCCGAGGGCCGCAGCGAGGGCGAGGAAGATCTCGACCTTGGTCAGGAAGACGAGGCCCAGGCAGAAACCCGAGAGGGCCAGCGCCCGGCGGCGCCCGCTCGGGATCGCTGCGAACGCGAGGAGTGCGGCCAGCGACAACGCCAGTCCGTGGGTGATCTCGTGGGAATAGGGCGTGAGGAAGTTGTAGTTCCCCATGGTCCCGAGTTGCGTGAAGGCGATGAAGGAGACGAAGGCGAGGGTTCCGACGAAGGCGGCGAGCTCGTCGGCGATGCGCCGCAGCAGCGCATACAGGAGTGCGGCGATGACGACGGCAATCGCGGCATTCGCCAGCATCACCACCCGCAGCCCTTCGCCGAAGACCGAGAAGAGCAGCGCGTTCCAGTGGGGCGAGAGCGGACCGTTCAGGTAGAGCAGGTCGCCGTACAAAAGATCGCCCGCAGCGATCCGCCAGGGAACGTAGAGTTCGCGACCGAAATCGATCAAGGAATCTGGGCCGAAGGGCCAACCAAAGGCGAGGACAAAGGCTCCGGCGACTGCGACCACCGCGGGGCCCCCCCAGGACGAGATGCCGGCGAAGGTCGGCCCGGCTCCCGGGGCGCTT
>CAJXIC010000222.1 GCA_913054385.1 uncultured Pseudomonadota bacterium | reverse complement strand
GCCCCAACGGAAAAGCACCCTTGGGCGCGTCGAAGCCGAGCCGCGTGGCCTGGCCTCCGGCCACCACCAGGATCGCAACACGGCCCGTCCGCAGCAGTTCTTCCCCGGCTTCTCGGGCGCTCTTCCGGTCGGCCCCGGGGGCCTCGCCTCGCGAGGGGAGGGCGATCGCCCCTTCCAGGGGTTCGATCCCGGCGGGCGTCCCCGCGGCGCGCTCGTGCGAGCTTCGCCACGCTTCGGTCCAGCGCCCCAAGCCGGCGCCCAACCGCTCCGCCTGGGCGAGCAGACCCTCACGGCCGGGCGTATCCAGGCGATCCCAGAATCGCAGGACGTGCTCCTGGCCGAACTCCCGAAATTGTTCTTCCACCGCCTCGAAGCGGGATTCCATCGATTCGTGCAAATCGTTCGCGTCCAAGGGGGGGGTCGATGTTCTCGCCTGCGGCGGCAATTAGCACAGCCACTCGTAGATGGGTAGAAGCGAACGCGTCGAGGAGGCCCAAAACGGGTGCTCGTGCGGCCCAGCGGGCCGGAGCGCCGGTTCTTTGCCAGGGCGGATGCCGCCGCGGAGGGCCCGTCGGGCCATTCCCTCTACTTCCCGTACTTTACATAAGATATCTTATCGGACATTCTATCTGGACGATTGGCACGTTCAGACGGCCCCACAGCGAGCACTCCCCCGGCCCCCCCCTTCGGACTCCCGGGCCAGGCAGACCCCGCGCCGACTGCCATGCCCGCGCGCACTGCGTCGTCGAGGCACCCCACCGACCGAACGCGTCTGGCGGAATCGTCAGCGGGACAATGCCGCGCGCAGTTCTTCGATGCGGCTGCGAATGTGGACTGGCAGCGGCCGACCTTCTGCACCCGACGCGCGGTCATAGGTGGCGATGGCCATGGCGTCGTCGCCGGCCTCGGCATAGCAACGCGCCGCATCCCCGAGCGCCTGGGAGCGCAGCGGAAAATCGGACAAGCCTCCGGCTTCCTCGAAGAACGCCGCGGCCGCCGGCCAATCTCCAGCGGCTTCCCGGGCCGCAGCGACGCGTAAGAGAATCAGACCGCGCAGGCCATCGCTGGGCGCACCTTCGGAGAGCGCGCCAACCCAGGTGGCCTCGGCCGCCGCCGAGTCGCCGAGCGCCTGTTCGAGGTCTCCCTGTTGGAGCGCGGCCACCTGGCTCTCGGGTGTGCCCGGGTGATCGCTTCGCACGGCCGCAAAAATGGCGACGTATTCGCGCCGCACGCGAGTCGCAGTCTCCGGGTTGGCAGGCTCCGTTGGCAGGATGTCCGACGGGGAGGCCCCCATGTCCGCCATGAAACCCTGATGGGCCCGGGCCAACGCGATCGAAGCGGCCTCCTGCAAATCGGCCTGGGCGGACGACCAGTAACCGTAGCCCGCGGCGCCCACCAGCAGCAGGCCGAGGATCACCAGGATCGCCGTGCGCTTCTTCTCGAGCCATTCCGCCAGGCGATCCCCGGCGCTCTGCATCCGGTCGAGGGTTTCGGCCGCCGAATCCGGCCGGCGGTTCTTTTTCTTCGGGGAGCGTTCGCCAATCACCACGGTCGAGTCTTCCTTCGTTTCCTGGAGGTGGCTCCAGCGCGAGGCCGGAGTGTATCCAAGCCACCGGGTTCATCCCGCCCGATCAGGCCGCGGACCTCAAATTAATGACCAAGCCCACTACTCGGTCTGTTCGACGGAATTTTCGGCAGTGTCTTCGGCGCTCGCGCTGCCCTTGCGTCTGCGCGGGCGGGCTCGGAGCTGCAGACGCAGGGGCGCCCCCTCGAAGTCGAAGCTCTCGCGCAGCCGGTTCTCCAGGAAGCGCCGATAGCTCGACTGGATCGCGTCCGGGTCCGTACACACCAGCACGAAGCGCGGCGGCGAGACCCCCGTCTGGGTGGCGAAGAAGAACTTGATCGGGCGACGCCGCGGTCCTCGCTGGGCCATCGAGGGCGAGTGCCGGGCAATCGTCTCGCGCAGCCAACGGTTCAGCTCCGCCGTCGGAATCCGGCGCTTCGCCACCGCGTACACGCGCTCGGCCAGCGGCAGCACGCGCTCGGCGCGCATCCCCGTCATGCCCGAAAGGCTCAGGATCGGGGCCTGCACTACCGCCCCCAGCGCGCGCTCCAGACTGCCCCGCACGGCTTCGCCCTGGCCCTCCGGCACGCGATCCCACTTGTTGGCCAGCAGCGCCATCGCGCAACCCGACTCTGCCGCGAGATTTGCGATCCGGGCGTCCTGATCGTGGAAGCCCTCGCTGGCGTCGACCAGCAGGAATGCGACGTCGGCGCGTTCCAGGGAACGCAGCGTCATCAGCGCACTGCCTCGCTCGATTTTCTGATTGCGCAATGCCGCGCGACGCAGGCCGGCGGTGTCCACGAGTTCGTATTCGCGCTCACCGCGTTGGATTCGGATGTCCACGCTGTCTCGCGTGGTGCCGGGTTCGGCGGAAACTACGACGCGCTCCGACCCCACCAGTCGATTCACGAGCGTGCTCTTGCCCACGTTCGGGCGCCCGACAAAGGCGACCCGAATCACATCGTCTTCGCAGCGACCGTTGCCGAGCTGCGCTTCCGGCAATCGGGCCACGAGCGCCTCGAGGGCATCGAAAGCGCCCAGGCCATGCTCCCCCGAGACACCGCACAGCGGCTCGAGGCCCAGTCGATGAAATTCGTGCACCCGATCGAGTTGGTTCGGTTCGTCGATCTTGTTCACCAGCACCGCGATGGGGCGGTCGGTGCGCCGGAGGGTCTGCGCGATGGCTTCGTCTTCCGGCAGCAGCCCCGCCCGGCCATCCACGATGAAGAGGATGCCGTCCGCCTCCCGCACCGCCTCCCGGGCCTGGCGCTGGACGGCGGCCGCCAGATCGGACCCCTCGCCGGCATCGAGGCCCGCGGTGTCGACGATCCGGATCTCGCGGCCTCCGAGGTCGACAATCGCCGCGATTCGATCGCGGGTGATCCCGGGCGTGTTGTGGACCAGCGCGCGCCGGGTGCCCGCAAAGCGATTGAAGAGACGGGACTTCCCGACATTCGGGCGCCCGACCAGGGCCACCACGGGCAGTCTAAGGAGGTCTTCGAGCGGGATATCCGATGCAGGACTCATGCCTCGCGCAGCATACCCCGGAGCCCGGCCGCCCTGCCCGCTCGCTTGACAAGCCCGTGGCCACGCCCGTACGGTACGCACCACCCGTCACCCGGACAGGGCCTCAGACCCTGCGTGCCAAGGAGCCGAAGTGCCTCGAACCTCCAACGCGATGCGTCGCTTCTCCCGTACCCTCGCCCTGCTCACGGTCCTCGGACTGGCTCAGCTCGCGCTCCCCGCGACTTCGGCCGCTTCGCCCAAGACCCTGGCACGCGCCGTCAGCAACATCCTCTTCGGTCCACTCGACGTCCTGACTTCGCCGATCGTCGCTGGCAAGGGCATTGTCACGAACCTTCAGGACATCGACGACACCCCCGGGGTCCGGGTCGCCTACACGATTCCCGGCTTTTTCTGGTGGACGGGCGTCACCATCGGCGCGGGCGTGATTCGCACCGCCACCGGCATCCTGGAACTGGTACCCGGTATCTTCCTCGTTCCCTTCGAGACCGACCTCAAGCCGCTGATGCCTCCGGTCCAGGACGGCGGCTCGCTCTTTGAGTACGAAAACGACTACTTCCCCGTGAAGTTCGGGATCGACTACACCTCGGCGGAGTAGCGGCTCGTAAGTCAGCCGACCTCCGCTCCGCCCGTGTGCAGGAAGGTCTCGACGCGCTCCGAGATTGCGGCGAGGTCCTGGGGATCGACGTGGACCGCCTCGGAGACCGTCCGAAGCCACGTGCGCTGGCGCTTTGCGAAGCGTCTCGTATCACGCTGCATCGCCTCCAGTGCATTCGCCAGCGTGTCCTCGCCGTCGACCACCGGATTCAGGTGGCGGTAGCCGATGGCGCGCATCGGCCGCAGCGCCGCACCGTAGCCCCGATCGCGGAGCGCTCTCACCTCTCGTAGCAGCCCGGCTTCGATCATCGCCTCACATCGCCGGTCGATGCGCTCGTCCAGTTCCGGCTTATCGATCTCGAGCGCCAGGTGAAGCACCCGGTAGGGTCGATCCGAGAACCCGTGGCGCTCGCGCACCACGCTGGCGAGTTCCCCCACGCGCGAGCGGATCTCCAGCGCGCGGATCAGCCTGCGCTCGTCGTTGGGATGGATCCGGCTTGCCGCCTCCTCGTCAATCGCCGCCAACTTGCGGTGGAGCCAGCCGTGGTCGCCTTCTGCGGCCGCCTCGCCTTGTTCGCGCTCCAGGCGTTCCCGCAGTTCGGGATCGGCGCCCCCGGCGTGGACGAGTCCGTCGAGGAACGCGCGAATGTAAAGCCCAGTGCCCCCGGTCAGGAACACCACACCGCCGCGCGCGTGGATCGATGCAGCGACCTCCCGGGCTTCCTGGGCATAGCG
>CAJXIC010000221.1 GCA_913054385.1 uncultured Pseudomonadota bacterium | reverse complement strand
CCACTCCTCGAACGAGTAGTGGCCCGCCTCTGCGCTCAGGATCTCGGTGTAGTCCGGCCCGCAGTCGACCGCGGGAATTTTGTCGCAGAGGTCGAGCAACTCTTCTCGGTAGGCAGCGAGATGTGCAGCCGTTTCGGCGCTGCCGTATTGATCGTGGGGGGGGATTCCGAGCAGGACGCGCCCGGCGCCGTCCTCGAGCGCGGTAAGGGCCAGCGCCTCGATGTTCGCGACGTACTCCTCGGGCGGCGTTGGTGCCGCCTGCCCGAAGCCGCTGGCGTCGTTGGAGCCGAGCAGGATGATCACCCAGTCGACCGGCATCGCGGGCTTTGCGCGGTTGGCGTAGTAGGAGAGCCCGGTCTCCGGGTTCCACTGGCGCGAGGTCGTGGCGGAGACGGCCGCGTTTGTCGTCGCACCGTCCGAGCGCTCTGCGACGACGACTGAGTAGGGCGTCCCTCCCCCAGCGACTGCCCCTGCCAAATCGATGGAAAGGCTGTCCCCGAGGATGAGCAGCGACAGCGCGGCTGCTTCTAGCATCCTCGCGACCCGCAACGCCCGAACCGGGGACGTTGTTGCTTTGTTGCCTTCTCGCCTGGGTCTGGTTGCACAGTCTCGTTCGATCTGCCGTGAAGGCAACAAAGCAACAACGTCCCCGTTTCGGGCGGGCGTCCGGGCTCCGGCGTGCGGTGCTCAGTTGCGGCGGAGGCCACGAAGAATGATCTCGACCAGCGCATCGGCGGTGGCCTTGGGGGGGCGGGCTACCTGCTTCGCTATTTCGGGGCGCGCAAATTCGCGGCCGAGGCCGCCGAGCAGGTGGGCGAGTGCGCTGGTGTCGACGGCGCCGATCTCGGCCGCGGCCACGGCGCGATCGAGCAGGCTTCGAGTGACGGCCATCACGTAGCGCTCGTGGCCGTCGAGCAGGCGCTCGGCATCGACGATTCCGGCGAGTTCGCGGCCGAAGGCCTCGGTGCTCGGCTGCACGGCTTCGCTGGTGGCTTGCAGGTAGGCGCGCAGCGCCTCGAGGGGCGACATCGAAGCTTCGAGAGTCGCGATGGCGGCGCGGCCGATGCGGCGCAGGCGCCGGTCGACCACTGCGAGGACCAGTGCTTCCTTCGAGGGCGCGATCCCGTAGAGGGTGCGCAGCGAGCAATTCAGCTCTGCAGCGATCTCGGCCATCGTGAGGTCCGCGAGGCCGCCCAGGGCCACGATCCCCTCGAGTTCGTCGAGTACTTCGAGCTGGCGCGCCGTCAGGCCGCGTTCAGTCTCCGGGGAGAGCAGCGGTTTCGGTGCGCGGACGCCGGGGAAGCGCAGCCGCGAACGCGGGGTCGATTCATCCCCGGCCTCGCGCGCAGCACGGCTCACTCGAGCAGGGCCTCGGGCATCTCGACGACGCGGGCCCGCAGCCATTCGCCGAGGCTTTTCGCCTGGGCGTCCTGCCGGGTGGAGGCCGCGACGCCCTCCTCGAGCAGACCGTGCACCACGAAGTTCAGCGAACGGATGCCCGGGAGGCGATGCCGGTCGACCGCGAGCACAGCCGTCTCGGGCAGGAGTTCTTGCAATTTCTCGACCGACAGGAAGGCGTCGAGCCAGGCCCAGGCACGGTCGTTGCGGGCGAAGACGCCGAGGTTCGCGTTGCCGCCCTTGTCGCCGGAACGCGCCCCGAAGACCGTGCCGAGGGGGACGCGTCGGGTGGGGCCCGTGGGCGCCGCGGTGTCGGGTCCCTTGGCCGGAGTGATCGTCACGGCCTCGCTCGGGATCACCGACGAGACCTCGATCCGCTCTCCGCCCAGCAGCACCACCTGTTGCGGAACGCGGGCCGCCGGGATGCGGGCCGGTTCGTAGACGCCAAAGGGGCGGCCCCCGCGCGGGCCCCCGCCCACGCCGAAGAAGCCGGGGATCGTCGATAGGCCGAGTTCGGTGACGGCGTTCGAGAACGCGCGCCCGACCTTCTTTTCGTCGGGGTCCTTTACGCTGATCTTCAGGATCGCGACGGCCTGTTCGTTGGTCTCGGGGTCGGGCTCGTCGGTGCGGATCAGGCGTGTCTTCAGGAACGCGAAATCTTCCGGGCGGTAGGGGCAGGCCACCCAAAAGGCGTCTTCGATCAGCTTCGCTTTCGCCTCGATCTCCAGACCCGTGAGGCAGATGCTCATTTCGTTGCGGAAACCGCCGGGCCGGTTGATGCACACCTTCAAGGTCTCGGGGGGCGGCTCGCCCTGGGCGCCAGAAAGGCGCACGCGGTCGGGGCCGACCGACTCGAGTTCGAGGGTGTCGAAGCGGGTGGTGACATCGGGCCCAAAGTACTCCGGGCCACCGATCTCGTAGAGCAGCTGGGAAGTGATGGTTCCGATCGACACCTCGCCGCCGCTGCCCTCGTGTTTGCCGAAGACCGTCGAGCCATCGGCGGCGACTTCGGCCCACGGGAAGCCCACACGCTCCATCCCCGGAACCTCGTTGAAGAAGGAGTAGTTGCCGCCGGTGGCCTGGGTACCGCACTCGATCACGTGCCCGGCTGCCACCGCGCCGGCCAGCGCATTCCAGTCGTTGCGCTGCCAGCCGTGGTGCCAGGCGGCGGGGCCGCACACGATCGCAGCGTCGGTGGTGCGTCCGGTGATCACGATATCCGCTCCCTCGTTGAGAGCGCGCACGATCCCCCAGCAGCCGAAGTACGCGTTCGCCGTAAGGAAGGTCGACGCATCTCTGATCGGTTCGCCGGTCTCGAAGTGGCGGAGTTGGTCACCCGCGATGAGTTCCGACATGCGGGGCACGAGATCGTCGCCGCTGACGTAGGCGATCTTCGGGGCGAGGCCGAGTTTTGCTGCGACTTCGGCGACGGCGTCGGCGCAGCCGTCGGGGTCGAGTCCCCCGGCATTGCTCACCACCTTGATGCCGCGTTCGACGCAGGCGCCCATCACCTGTTCCATCTGGGTGACAAAAGTGTGCGCGTAGCCTCCGCCCGGACGCTTCGCGCGGGTGCGCTGCAGGATCAGCATCGTGAGTTCGGCGAGCCAGTCGCCGGTGAGCACGTCGATGGGACCGCCCTCGACCATCTCGCGCGCCGCGGAAAGGCGGTCGCCGAAAAATCCGGAGCAGTTGGCGATGCGAATCGGGTCCGTCATGGGGGTACTCGCTCCGGCGGCCCTGCGGCCGGTGGCTTAGTTCTCTTCGTCGCCTTCGCCGAGCGAAACGAGGGGCGCACCGCTCTTCACCTGGTCGCCCACGGCCACGAGCACCTCGCGGACGACGCCGTCCTCGGGTGCGTCCATCGGGTGTTCCATCTTCATGGCTTCGAGCACGACCAGCGTTTGCCCGGCGCGAACGCGGTCGCCCACCGCGACGAGAAGTTGAATCACCTTGCCGGGCATCGGGGCCTCGAGGCCGCCGCCGGTAGCGCCGCTGCCGGGAGCCACGAAGCGCGGCAACTGCCGGAGCGCGAGATCGCCTCCGGGTAACTGCACGACGAGCCCGTCGGCGAGGCGGGTGATCCGCGAGTGGAGCCGCAGTCCCTCGATCTCGGCATCGATGGATCCCGGGTGAAGGGCGTGCACGCGTGCCATTGCGACCACGCTCCCCTCTGTGTCGAGAAACTCGAAGCGCCCGTCGCGGCGGCTGCGGTAGGCCACGTCGAAGGTTTCCCCCCGCAATTCGAAGGCGATGCGCTGGGGCGGCATGCGTCCGTTCTGCCAGCCGGAGGGCAGAAGAGCGAGCACGGGAGCCTGGGCGCGGTTTTCCCCCTGCACGAAGAGCGCCGCTAGCTGCAGTGCCGTGTGGCGTTCGGCCTCGTCGAGGACCCGTGCGCGGGGCAGTTCGACGCGTTCGATGAAATCGGTGGTGGTGTCGCCCGCGAGAAACTCCGGGCTCCGCAGCACCGCCACCAGAAAGTCGCGATTCGTCGTCATGCCCCCGAGATGGGTGCGCTCGAGAGAGAGCGCCAATCGCAGCGCCGCTTCCTCGCGGGTCGGGCCGTGGGCGATCACCTTCGCGAGCATTGGGTCGAAATCGACGCCCACCACCGACCCGGCTTCGACGCCGGAATCCCAGCGCACCTCTGGAGCTCCCGTGGTGTCGAGGGCGGCGAGGGTGCCCGTGACGGGCAAGAAATTGCGCGCCGGGTTTTCGGCGTAGAGCCGGGCTTCGACTGCGGCGCCCTCGAAGCGGATCTCGTGCTGGCCGAAACCTAGGGCGTGGCCCTCGGCGATGCGCAGCTGTTCGCGCACGAGATCGATGCCGGTCACGGCTTCGGTGACCGGGTGTTCGACCTGCAGCCGCGTGTTTACTTCGAGGAACCAGAAATCGCCGCTCGCGTCGTCGACGAGAAACTCCACGGTGCCCGCCGAGCGATAGGCGAGGGCGCGCCCGAGTTCGAGAGCGGCGTTCGCCATCGCCTCGCGCAGCGCCGCATCGACCCGCGGCGAGGGCGATTCCTCGATGAGCTTCTGGTGCCGGCGCTGTACTGAACACTCG
>CAJXIC010000220.1 GCA_913054385.1 uncultured Pseudomonadota bacterium | reverse complement strand
TCGCACAGGTGATTTTCATCTCGATCGGCTTCGCGCTGATGTTCGGCGAGGAGCCGTTTCCAGCGGGCTTCCGTTGGGCGGCGGGCGCGGGCCTGGTCGCCTTCAGCCTCGCGATTGGGCTCTTCTTTTTGGCCCAGCGAAAGCGTGGTTTCAGCTGGCTCCGCGGGCGCCTCGAAGGGGGCTGGTTGAATCGAATACTCGGCGCCCGCGCCCAACAGGCCCTCACCGCGCTAAAGGATGTCGAGGATCGCCTGGTCGGTTTCTATTGGGGAGAACGCGCGCGCTTCGGGGCCTCGGTGGCCCTGGCCTTCGCCGACTGGATGGCTTCGGCGGTCGCGACCTACCTGGCGATCCGCCTGCTTGGGTTCACGATCGGCTTCGGGGATGCCCTCGCGATCGAGGCCTTCGTGGTGCTGGTGCGGTCGGTATTCTTCTTCGTACCCGCGGACATCGGGACCCAGGACGCTGCCCTGGTGCTGGTGTGCGAAGCGGTGACGGGCTCGGCGCCGCTGGGTCTCGCGCTCGCGGTCCTGCGCCGGATACGGGATATCGGCTTCATCGCCTGGGGGCTCGGGATCGGCTGGGCTCACTCGCTCGGCCCCCGCTCAATGGCCCGGGCGGCGCTGCGCGAGAAGCAGGAGGCGGCGAGTGAAGTGCGCGCGGAGGGGCCGTGATCGGCGTCGTGCCCGACCCTGGCCGCAGGCTGTCCTACGCTGGGCCCCGATGAAGGGCCGGCCACGATGAAATCGCCGAGGTCTCGCGTTCGCCATGGGGGCGTGTTGCTCGCGTTTGTCTGCCTGCCCGTTGGCGCGTGGGCCGCAGAGGCGGGGCGCCCGGCCGCGGAACCCGGTCGGGTGGCCGTTGAAACACTCTCGCTGGGAGAAGCCGTGGAGCGGGCGATGCGCGACGGCGCTCCGACACAGATTGCCGGTCTCGAAACCGATCGCGCGCGCGAAGCGGCCCTCGAGACGCTCGGGGCCTACCTGCCCCAATTGATGATCACCTCCCAGGCAGGCTGGTCGAATCGCATCGGCGAAAAGATGGTGGCGGGGGACGGGAAGGTCTACGGACTCGACAACCTCGGGAACGACCCCTGGGTCGACGTATTCGTCCAGCAGGCGCTCTTGGATCTTCCCCTGTGGCGACGCATCGGGCGGCAGCAGCTCGGCACGAAACTCGCTGAACTCGCAGAGCGGCAGGTTCGTGAAGCGGTGATCTACGAAGTTTTGAAGCTGTACTCGAACCTGGCCCGGATCGAAGAGCTGGAGCGGGCCGCCGATGCGCATCGCAACGCGCTCGACCGGTTGGTCCGGCGTGCGGACCACTTGCTTGCCGCCGGACACGCGCTGAAATCGGAGCGCGACGCGACGCACCACGCGCACGAGGACGCGCAGCTTCTGTTGGAAGGGTTCGCTCTCGAGCGCGACGCACTGGGCGCGGAGCTGCGCCTGGCCCTCGGCGAAGGGCGGGGGGGCGCGCTCGCGACTCGCCCGGAGACGCTGCCCGAGCCGCGTCCGGCCGTTTTCGAGGAGGGGATCCTCGTGGCGGTGCAACGCGCGCCTGGTGTTCAGATCCTGCAACTCGAGCGGCAGATCGGAGACGCCAGCGTCGGCGTCGCCGAGGCCGAGCGCTGGCCGCGGATGGTGCTGCGCGGCGGGTACGCGAACTACGGCATCAAACGCTTCGACGAGTTCGACGACGCCGGCTACATCTTCATGGGAATGGAGGTTCCCCTGTTCGACGGCTTCCAGAATCGATACAAGGTAGGCGGCGCCCAGAAGACGGCCGAGATCGCGCGTCTTCGAGCGCGCTCCTTTGCCACCGCCACCCGCGGCCGGGTCGAGGCGCTGAATCGCGAACTCGTGCTGCTGGCGCGCCGCGCGTCGCTGGCGGAGCGACGGGCCGTGTCCGCGGCATCCCAGGCCGCGATCGCCGCCCTCAATCTCGACACTCGGCGCGGAAGCATCGAGGCGGCGCTCGCCGCCCACGCGCGGCACGCCGAACGGGTCGTTGCGGCGGTTGAGTTTCGCTACGCACGGATCGAAGTCTGGGCTCGCTTGCAGCGAGAACTCGGACGCCTCGGCAGCGCTCTTGGCGAACCGCCGACCGCGCCGGTGGTGAAACACTGATGCCCGGAAATCGCTGGGTGGTCGCTGCGGGCTTCCTGCTCCTGGCTCTGGGACTGGTATGGTGCGCGCGCGAGCCCCTGTCCCAGGTCGAAGTCGTGCGCGCGGTGTACGCGCCGATCGAGGTCACGGTGGCGACGAATGGCACCGTCGAGCCCATTGCGAAGGCCCCCGTTCGCTCGCGTCTGGACGGGCGCGTGGTGGAGGTTCCGGACCCGGGGGTGAAGGTCGAACTCGGCGACGTGATCCTGCGCATCGACGCGGGTCCCGTCGAGTCGGAGTGGGCTACGGCGCGCTCGCTGCGACTGGCGGCCCAGGATTCGCTGCGGGCGGCGGAGGATCATTTTGAACGGGTGCAAAAGCGTGCCGAGACCGACGCGATGCTCTTTGAAGCAGAGGCCCTGACGCGCCACGCGCTGGACGAGAGCCGGGCAGAACTTCGCGAAGCGGCGGCGCAGTTTCGGCACCTCGAAGGCGCGGTGCCGCTGCAGGTGGAGGCGCTTGACCTTCGAATCGCGGAGCTCGTCGCGCGGCGCGATGCGTCGTCGCTGCGCGCGACCTTTGCGGGGACGGTCTACCGGACTCATGTAAAGGTGGGTGAATCGGTTCGCGTGGGGGACCCGGTCCTGCACGTCGCCGAACTCGGTCGACTCAGGGTTCGAACGAACATCGACCAGGTCGACCTCGGTCGCGTCGCGGTCGGGCAGTCGGTGCGGATCGAGTCGAACGCCTATCCGGGTCGCGCCTGGCGTGCGCAGATGGCGGAAGTGATTCCGAACGTCGCCTTGAAGGACAGTCGGCGGGTGGCCGAGGGGCTCGCGGAAGTGGAGCCGCCGACCGAGGGGCTCGTCCCCGGCATGACCGTCGACGTCGAGATTCTGATCGATTCTTCACCGCGGGCGCTGCAGGTCCCGATCGAGGCGGTGTTCTCGGACCCGGTCGGATCGCATGTCTACCGGCTCGACGACGGACGCGTAAGAGAGACGCGCGTACGCTTGGGGCGAGCGACGGTGTCCAGCGTAGAAGTGCTCGAGGGTCTGGCAGACGGCGACTGGGTAGTGCTGGGGCCGCTCTCGAACCTCTCCGATGGGGATGCGGTCAAGGCGCAGAAACGTGGCGACGGCTGACCCCGGCAGAACCGACCTCGTGAGCGCGTCGCCGATGATCGCCCTCGAGGCCGTCTCGAAGACCTACCAGCACGGCGACGTGCCGGTGTGCGCCCTCGACGGTATCGATCTCGAGATTCACGAGGGGGAGTTCGTTGCAATCATGGGGCCTTCGGGTTCCGGCAAGTCGACCCTCCTGCACATTCTCGGGCTGCTCGATTCGGACTATCGCGGTCGCTACCGGCTGAAGGGCCGCGAGACCTCGAATCTCGGCCTGGACGCGCTCGCGCCCGTGCGCAATCGGGAAGTCGGCTTCGTCTTCCAGGCCTTCCACCTGCTGCCCAACCTTTCGATCCTCGAAAATGCGGCATTGCCCGCGCTCTATGCTCGTGACCGCGAGGAGGAAGCGTGCTTCGAGGCCGCGCGCCATCGACTCGCACAGGTGGGTCTGGAGAACCGCCTCGACCACCGGCCCAGCCAGCTGTCGATCGGACAGTGCCAGCGCGCCGGGATCGCGCGCGCGTTGGTCAACGACCCCAGCCTGCTGCTGGCAGACGAGCCGACGGGCGCGCTCGATTCGAAGACCGTCCAGGAGATTCTCGGGATCCTGGAGGAACTCTACGAGCAGGGGCGCACCGTGGTGCTCGTAACCCACGACGCCGAGGTCGCGAAGTCCGCCAGGCGCATCGTCCACGTGCGCGATGGTCGCTGCGAAAACGGCCGGGCCCAGTAGGCGCGGCGAGTCGCGGTCATTCGTAGCTGAGAGCCTCGACCAGGTTCATGTTGGCTGCCTTTCGAGCGGGATAGACCCCGAAAAAAATCCCGACCGCCAGGCTGACACTAAAGGCGACGACGACGCTGGCTGCCGAGATGGGAACGGCCACGCCGTTTACGAGTCCGACGTACCACGGGAGTGCGACGCCCAGCAAGAGGCCGAGCACGCCGCCCGCCAGGCTGAGGATCGCGGCCTCCAGGAGGAACTGCAGCAGGATGTCCTGGCGTCCCGCTCCCAGCGCCAGGCGGATGCCGATGTCGCGGGTTCGCTCGCTCACCGTGACCAGCATGATGTTCATGATCCCGATCCCGCCCACGAGCAGCGAGACACCCGCGATCGCGAGCAGACCGAGAGAAATCCCATCGGAGATGCGGTCGACCAGTTTTACGTACTGCGTGAGGGACATCATCGTGAAGCCGTCGGTGCTGCGGTGGCGCTCCCGCATCACAGAAGTGGCGGCGGCCAGCA
>CAJXIC010000219.1 GCA_913054385.1 uncultured Pseudomonadota bacterium | reverse complement strand
CGAGCGACCAGCCTGCGAAGCCACACCGGAAAACCCATCGACCGCATCCCGTTCGCCCGCGCGCTCTTCGAGGCCCTCGAAGCCAGTTTCGATCTCCACGCGAGCGGCGGTTTCGCGGCGATCCGCCCCGCCTACGAAGCCCGCTTCCGCATGCGCGGAAAGTCGGTTCGCATTGCCGACCTGAGGGGCGCCGAACGCCATGGCCGGGTGCTCGGCATCGCGGACGATGGCAGCCTACGCCTGGGCCGTGCGGACGGCCGCGAAGAATGCGTGATCGCCGGAGACGTCACGTTGTCGAAGGAAGGAGCGCCGCATGGCTGAGGCGGTCCTGCTGGTGATCGACATCGGCAACACCAATATCGCCCTCGGGATCTACGACTACAACGACGACAAGGGCACTCTCGGCGAGCACTGGCGGCTCAGTACCCGGCGCGAAGAGACCTCGGACGAACTTTCGATCGCGCTGCGCGCCCTCTTCCGCGAGAGCGGGCGTGCGCCCCTGCAGATCGACGACATCATCCTTTCGAGCGTCGTTCCGCCGCTTCAACCGGTGTGGGAACGAGCTTGCGAGAAGACCTTCGGAACCCGCCCGCTCATCGTCGGCCCCGGGATCCGAACCGGAATGCCGGTCCTCTACGAGAACCCCCGAGAAGTCGGTGCCGACCGCATCGTCAATTCGGTGGCGGCTTTCGAGCTCTTCGGCGGGCCGATCATCTCCGTCGATTTCGGAACCGCCACCACCTTCGACTGCGTATCCGAAAAGGGTGAGTACCTCGGCGGCGTGATCTGTCCGGGAATCCACGTCTCCCTCGAGGCCCTCTTCGAGCGCGCCTCGATGCTCCACCGGGTCGAGATCGCCGAGCCCAAGAGTGTGATCGGGAAGACCACGACCGGCGCCCTGCAATCGGGGCTGCTCTACGGCTACGCCGGCATGGTGGATTCGATGGTCGAACGCATCCGCCCCGAACTCGGCGAGGGTGCCCGCGTCATCGCCACCGGCGGCCTGGCCGGACGCATCGCCGCCCAGAGTCGCGCGATCGAGAAAGTCGTCCCCGACCTCACCCTCGAAGGCCTCCGCATCCTGCACGAGAAGAACCGAAACACATGAAAGTCGACCGCCCAGAAACAACCTCGCACTGACACCCTGCCCAACCAGCCGAAAGGAAGCCCCGTTATGAACAACGTGAGCATCACCGCAACCCGGAACTTCGCCCTCATCGGACACGCCGGAGACGGAAAGACCTCTCTCGGCGAGGCGCTTCTGCACACGGCGAATGCCACTGCCACCCTCGGGCGCGTCGACGACGGATCTTCCTGTTTGAACCACCTCCCCGAAGAACGGAACGGCCACACCGCCAGCGTGGCGGCCCACGTCTTCGGCTTCGATTGGTCGGATCACCACCTCACCCTCGTCGACACCCCCGGCGATTCCAATTTCGCGGGCGCTGGGCTGGTGGCGCTGCAGGCCCTCGACGGCGCCATCCTGGTGGTGTCTGCCGTCGATGGCGTCAAGGCCGGCAGCGACAAGATGCTGCGCATCGCGGAAGCCGCCGAAATGCCGGCGCTCGCCTTCATCAACGGTCTCGACCGCGAGCGCGCGGATTTCGATGCCGCGTTGGCTTCGATGGCGGACCTGCCCCTCACCGCGGTTGCAGTTGCATTCCCGGTACACGTAGGCAACGAACTCAGCGGCATCGTCGATCTCTCGACGATGCAATTTCTCGGCAGCGACGGCTCCGAGGGACCGATCCCCGACAGCCACGCCGAGGAGGCGGCGAAAAGACGCCTCGAACTCGTCGAATCGCTGGCGGAAACCGACGACACCCTGCTGGAGAAGTACCTCGAAGACGGCGAACTCGGAGACGAGGCAGTTCGCGCCGGGCTGGTCACCGCGGTTCGGAGTCGACAACTCCTGCCGGTCTTCTGCGGCGTGGCGACGTCCGAAGTCGGCGCGAAAGCACTGCTGCGCGGGATTACCGAGTGGCTCCCCTCGCCCGAGGATCGCGGTGCCTGGAAGGCCAGCCCGCTGACCGAGGGCGGAAGCGATACCGCGCTGCCTCAAGCGGATGCCCCCTTCTCGGCCCTGGTCTTCAAGACGATCATCGATCGCTACGCCGGGACCCTCTCGATCCTGCGCGTCGTCTCCGGCACCTTGCGCAGCGAGGCGTCGATCCTCGACGCGACTCGCGGCAGCAAGACACGCGTAGGCAAGCTCCTTTTGATGCAGGGCGAGAAGCACGTCGACGCCGCGAGCGCTGGCCCGGGGGACGTGGTCGCCGTCACAAAGCTCAAGGACGTACACACCGGCGACGTCTTGACTGACGAAAAAAACGGGCTTCGCCTGCAGGAACCGGAAATGCCCCACGGCGTCATCTCGTATGCCATCGAAGCGGACGCCAACAGCGACGAGGACAAGGTCTTCGCCTCCCTCGCCCGGCTGGTCGAAGAGGATCCGAGCCTTCACCTCGGCCGCGAAGCTTCCACTGGAGAATTTCTCCTGATGGGGATGGGCGAACTGCATATCCGCACCACCGTCGCAAAATTGAAGCGGGTGTTCGAAGTCTCGGTCAACCTGAAGACCCCGAAGGTTCCCTACCGGGAAACCATCACGCGAAGCGTCAAGCACGTCGAAGGGAAACTCAAGAAGCAGAGCGGTGGCAAGGGCATGTTCGGGGTCTGCTACCTCGATCTCGCCCCCCTGCCCCGCGGCGAGGGCATCCAATTCGAGGATGCGATCGTCGGCGGCGCAATCCCGCGCGGCCTGATTCCCGCCGTCGAGAAGGGCGTCCTGGAATCCTGTGACCGCGGCCCCCTCGCGGGCTTTCCCGTGGTCGACGTGAAGGTGCGCTGCGTCGACGGCAAGCATCACCCGGTGGACTCGAACGAAATGGCCTTCCGACTCGCCGGCTCCTTCGGCTTCAAGTCCGGCATCGAAAAGGCCCGCCCGACAATCCTCGAACCCATCATGAATGCCGAGGTCTGTACCCCCGAGAGCCACGTGGGCGATATCATGGGCGACATCTCGAGCCGTCGCGGGCGGGTACAGACCACCGAGGCGCGGGGCGCGGCGACCGTCATCAAGGCATCGGTCCCAATGTCCGAAATGCTCGAGTACGCGAGCAGCCTCACGAGTATGACCGGGGGCACCGGTACGTTCACGATGGAGTTCTCACACTACGACGAGGTTCCGGCGCACCAGCGCGAGAAGCTCATCGAGGCCGCAAAGGCCGCGGCCGCAGAAACCACGCACTGAGTCAAAGCGACGGCTGCCCCGCCCCAAGACAACCCCGCCTCGAGTTCCGTCACTCTAGATTGCGAATCGCGTTGCACCCGGATCACGAGACCACCACAATCGATCTCGCGCTTGGGGCGGAAGCCCGTCGTTACGTCGGCAGCGACGCCTCTCGGGCTGCGAAGCTGATGGCGGCACGCGGGGCACTCCCCCTCGAGGCCACCGAACTCGCGTCGGTGCTCTTCGCCCTACTCCACGACTCGGACGAAACCGTCCGGGACCACGCGTCACGCAGCCTTGCGAACCTCCCCGAGGACGTCTGCCGGGGCATCCTCGAGTCCCACGATCATCCCGCGGTGCTCGCGCACTTCGCCCTCCTGCACGCGGGGCACCCCGACCATCTCGAACGAATCGCCGCCAATCCGGCCACCGACGATGCCACCCTGGCCTACCTCGCATCCCTCCCGCAACCTCGCGTGCTCGAGCGACTCGGCGCCAACGAAGAACGCTTGAGGGCCTGCAACGCCCTGCTCGAGGCCCTGGGGCGAAATCCCCTGACCGGACGCGCCACCATCGAACGAATCCTGGCGATCGCCGACCCCCGCCCCAAAGCCCTGGCCCCTTCCGAGCTCGAAGAGGCCGGCGCCGCGGAGGCCGCCATCGCCGAGCTGCTCGGGGAGCCGTGCGCGCACTTCGCAGAGCGTCTCGCTTCGGAATCCGAACGCGACGCGAACCCATCGCCCCGCCAGGACGCCAATCTCTTCGCCGCCGTTGCAAAGATGGGCGTGCTCCAGAAGATCCGACTCGCTCGCCTCGGCGGGCGCGAAGCGCGGGCGCTGCTGTTGCGCGACCGCAACAAGGTCGTGGCCAGCGCCGTCGTGGCGAGCCCGAAGATCACCGAATCCGAGATCGTCTCGATCGCGCAGTCGCGCAACATCGCCGACGAGGTGCTGCGCCGGATCGCCGGGCACCGCGAATGGACGAGGCACTACGCGGTCAAGCACGCCCTCGCCGCGAACCCGAAGACCCCAAAGGCCCAGGCGATCGATTTCCTTGGGCATCTGCGCGAGCGCGACCTGCGCAGCATCGCCCGCAGCCGTGACGTCTCCTCGGCGATCGCCGCCCAGGCCCGGCGTGTGCTGCAGCGCAGGCAGGGCGGCTAGAGCCAAGAGCGCAAGGAGCGCTCCCGGTCAGTCCCGGTAGGCGTTGATCAGGATATCGGCGATTTCCGGGCGCATGATGCGCGAATCCGGGCGCTCG
>CAJXIC010000218.1 GCA_913054385.1 uncultured Pseudomonadota bacterium | reverse complement strand
CCGATTTGAAACATCTCGATTGGAGCCCGGAAGCCGCACGCTGCCTGCTGGGCGCCATGAAGGGCGTGGCGAGCGAAGGCGACCGCGGCAACAACCGCGCAACGACCTGAATCGCGAAACCCTCCCAGGAGATGCTGAAATGAGCTTGGCGGCCTTCCTCAAGGTGTTCATGGCGCTCTTCGCGATGATGAACCCGATCGGAAACACGGGGATCTTCATCAGCACGGTTGGCGACCTGCCGGCGGCCTACAAGGTGCGCGCTGCCCTGAAGACTTCGTTGGCCGTACTCATCATCCTCGAGATCTCGATCTTCGCAGGGACTGCGATCTTGCAGGTTTTCGGCATCTCGCTAGCGGCGTTCCAGACGGCGGGCGGCCTCATCGTCCTGTTGATTGGGCTCGGCATGGTGACGGGCAAGGAGAACAGCTCACACAAGACCGAAGGAACCGCGCGCTCGCTCGCGGATGTCGCCGCCGATGAGAAGGCCGTCGACTCGAAGTTGATCGTGCCGTTGGCGATGCCGATTCTCGGGGGCCCGGGCTCGATTACCACGGTGATCACGGTGGCGGCTGCCTTTCCCACGCTGGAGGGTCGAATCGGTACCGCCGCCGGGACCGCGGCGCTCGTCGTCACGCTCTTCCTCTGTTTCGCGCTCTCGGGTTTCGTCTCCCGGTTCCTCAGCGATCACGCCCAGGAAATCATTCTGCGTTTCATGGGCTTGATCCTGGTGGCGATCGGGGCCGACATGATCCTCGGAGGGATCGAAACCTCGGTGGGCCACGCCTTCGGCCTGGCCGCACACACCGGGCGCTGAGCCGCGCGCTCGCTAGCGGCCCGCTTCGCTCGCCAGTAGAGTCGAGCCCATGAAAGCTGTCCTCTGCCGCGAGCACGGTCCGCCCGAGAGCCTCGTCGTCGCCGACCTCCCCGACCCGGAGGCCGCTGAAGGCCAGGTCGTGATCGACGTCCGCGCCTGTGGCGTAAATTTCCCGGACGTTCTCGTGATCGAGAACAAGTACCAGTTCAAGCCGCCGCTGCCCTTCTCGCCCGGCGCGGAGGTGGCGGGCATCGTTTCGGAGTGCGGCGCCGGGGTCAAGGGCTTCGCGATCGGCGACCGCGTGCTCGGCTCCTGCGGCATGGGCGGCTTTGTCGAGCGCATTGCGGTGCCCGAACGCGCAGCCATCAAGATCCCCGACGCGATGTCCTTTGACGAGGCGGCGGCTTTTCTCATGACCTACGGCACCTCGCATTACGCTCTGGCCGATCGCGGCGCGCTGAAAGCGGGCGAAACCCTTCTGGTCCTGGGCGCGGCCGGAGGCGTCGGCCTCGCCGCTGTCGAACTCGGCAAGACCCTCGGCGCGCGGGTGATCGCCGCAGCGAGCAGCCCGGAAAAGCTCGCCGTCTGCAGCGACCACGGCGCAGACGAAGTCATTGACTACGAGAAGGAAGACCTGCGCAAGCGCATCAAGGAACTCACCGACGGTCACGGCGTCGATGTCCTTTACGACCCGGTCGGCGGCGATTACGCCGAGCCCGCGCTGCGTTCGATGGCCTGGGGCGGCCGCTACCTGGTGATCGGGTTTGCCTCCGGCGAGATCCCGCGCCTGCCGCTCAACCTCACGCTGCTGAAGGGCTGCAGCATCGTCGGTGTCTTCTGGGGCTCGTTCACCGCTCGCGACCCCAAGCGGCACCTGCAGTACGTCGCCGAACTGATGCAACTCTACGAAGCCGGAAAGCTTCGGCCGCATATCTCCGCGCGTTATTCCTTCGACGAGGTCGCCCTGGCACTGCGCGACCTGGCCGAACGCCGGGCGCGTGGAAAAATCCTGCTGATCCCGCCCAGCGCCGGGTGAAGTCAGCACCCAGGCGGCCTGCGCGCCATGCGCGCGGTCGCTGAGAGCGATAGCCCCCTCGACGCCGCCGAGCGGGAGATGCTCTCTGCCGCCCAGCGCGTCTTCGGTACCCAGATCGACACCGATACGCTGCCCCCCATCACCCCCGCCGAGACCGCCGCAGCGCTGTCGGATCCCCAGCTGCACTGGCAGCTCGCCCACGGCTTGATCGTGATGGCGCTGTCGGACGGCCGACCGAAGAAGGCAACGAGGCGCCGCGATGGACCGCGACCTCACCGACGCCTGGGATTGGTGGCCGGTGATGGATCGGCCCCTCGAGGAAGTCCGTCGCGACTTCGGCATCCCGCCGCTCTAGCAGTCCGAGGTCCGCCGGGTCCGGGGACGGTCCTGCTTTTTGCGCTAGGGGCGGAAGGCTTGCATCAGCCGGCGCACCGCGGCACCCGGAGTCAGGCGTAGCGCTTCGACCTCCGCCTCGAGGTCGGGGATCGCGGCGGCCACCTTCGGATCCTCGCGGAAGGCGCGGTGGAGATCCTCTTCGAGCAGACTCCACATCCAGGCCCGGGCCTGGTGCCGACGCCGGGGCTCGAATTCCCCCGCCTCTTGGAGCGCCCTGCGGTGCTCGAAGATCGCCTCGCGCACCGCGTCGATGCCCTTCCCTTCCAACGCGCTCGCCATCAGGGCGCGGGGCTTCCAGGCGTGGCTGGTGGGACGAATCAGCTCGAGCGCCGAGGCGTACTCGCCACGCGTGCGCTCGGCGGCCTTTCGGGTGTCGCCATCGGCCTTGTTTACAACGAGTGCGTCGGCGAGTTCCATGACACCGCGCTTGATGCCTTGCAACTCGTCGCCCCCCCCCGGCAATAGCAACACCAGGAAGAAATCGACCATCGAGGCGACCGTCACCTCGGACTGTCCGATGCCGACGGTCTCGACCAGGACCACGTCGTAGCCCGCGGCCTCGCACACCAACATGGCCTCGCGGGTCCGCTGCGCCACTCCGCCGAGCGATCCCCCGGACGGGGAAGGCCGAATGAAGGCCGCGGGGTCCTGGGTGAGACGCTCCATCCGCGTCTTGTCGCCCAGGATGCTTCCGCCGGTGACGGGGCTGCTCGGGTCGACGGCCAGCACGGCCACGCGGTGCCCCGCCGCGATCAGCCCGAGACCCATCGCCTCGATGAAGGTGCTCTTTCCCACGCCCGGCGGGCCCGTGACGCCGACCCGTACCGCGCCGCCAGTCTTCGGAACCAGCTGCTCGAGCACCGCTTGTCCACGCGCGGCAAGGTCGCCGCGTGTGCTTTCGAGCCAGGTGATCGTGCGGGCCATCGCCCGGCGATCGCCCTCGGCGACCGCGGCGGCGACCTCCTCGATGGGTTCGGGGTTCGCGCTCATTTCCGCCGTTCTCGAAGCACCTCGAGCACTTCGCCCGCCGCCTTCGGGATGGCCGTCCCCGGGCCGAAGATCGCGGAAACCCCATTTTCTCGCAGAAATTCGTAGTCCTTCGGCGGGATGATTCCGCCCACCACGACCGCGACATTTTCCGCATCGAGCGCCTTCAATGCCTTCACCAATTCGGGGACCAACGTGTTATGCCCCGCGGCCTGGCTCGACACCCCCACGACGTGCACGTCGCTGTCGACAGCCTGTTGCGCGGCCTCCTCGGGAGTCTGGAAGAGCGGACCCACGTCGACATCAAAGCCGGTGTCCGCAAAGGCCGTGGCGATCACCTTCATGCCGCGGTCGTGCCCGTCCTGCCCGAGTTTCACCACCAGCATGCGGGGACGGCGGCCCTCTTCCTCGCCGAAAGCCGCCACCCGTTTGCACACATCAGCGAAGTCCTCATCGCCGTGATAGCTCGCACCGTAGACCCCGGAGACCGACTGCACGCTGGCACGATGCCGGGTGTAGACCTTCTCGAGGGCGTCGGAAATCTCGCCCACGCTGGCACGCAGCCTGGCCGCATCCACCGCCGCTTCGAGCAGGTTTCCCTCACCGCTCTTCGCCAGCGAAGTCAGATGCGCGAGGGCCTTCTCCACCGCCGCCGTGTCCCGGCTTTTTCGGATCTCGACCAACCGCTTCACCTGCGCCTCGCGCACCGCCGAGTTGTCGATATCGCGCACTTCGAGTTCCTGGGCCTCGTCGACCGTGTACTTGTTCACGCCGACGATCACGTCTTCGCCGCTATCAACCCGCGCCTGTCTCCGCGTCGCGGCTTCTTCGATCCGCAACTTCGGCATCCCCGCCACCACCGCCTTGGTCATGCCACCGAGGGCCTCGACCTCTGCGATCAACTCGTTCGCCGCGGCATAGACACTCGCGGTGAGCGATTCCATGAAATAGGAACCCGCAAAGGGGTCGATCACCGCCGGAATGCCGGACTCTTCCTGCAGGATCAGCTGCGTATTGCGCGCGACCCGGGCCGCCATGTCGGTGGGCAGGGTCACGGCCTCGTCGTAACCGTTGGTGTGCAGCGACTGGGTGCCCCCGAAGACCGCGGCCATCGCCTCGATGGTCGTCCGCACTACGTTGTTCATCGGATCCTGCTCGGTGAGGCTCGCCCCCGAAGTCTGGCAGTGGGTACGCAGCATCAGCGAGCGCGGATTCTTCGCCCCGAATTCGTCGCGCATACGCTCCGCCCAGATTCGGCGGG